>NZ_QWKZ01000112.1 GCF_003574085.1 Meiothermus luteus
GGGTTGGGGTGGTGGGGGTGGTACCCATGGGGGCTGATCCCCACAGCTTTGAGCCGCGCCCCTCCACGGTGCGGGCCTTGGCCTCGGTAAGGGTGCTCTTCGCCAACGGCCTCCACCTGGAAACCTTTCTACCTAAGCTTCAGGCCGTGCTGCCGCGGGGCGTCCAGACGGTGCTCCTGGCAGAAGGGGCCCCCAACCTGCTTTGCATCAGCGAGGCCGAGCGGAAAAGGGAGCTCGAGCAGGGCCTGGACGTGCACCGCCACGGCCTGTGCGACCCCCACCTGTGGCTTGACCCCAGCTACGCCCGGCGCTACGTGGAGCGCATCCAGGCCACCCTAAGCGCACTTGACCCCTCGGGCCAGGCCTTCTACGCAAGGCAGACGGCAGATTTTCTGAGGCGGCTCGAGGCCGCCGATGCGGAAATCAAGGCCTGCCTCACGGCCCTTCCCAAGAACCAGCGGCGGCTGGTGGTCCAGCACGACGCCTTCCGCTACGCCGCTCGCCACTACGGTTTTGAGGTGGTGGGTAGCCTGGCCCACTTCAGCGGTCAAGAGCAGGGTCCACAGGCCCTAAGCGAGCTGGCCCGGCAGATGCGGCAGGAGGGGGTGCGGGTCATCGCCGCCGAACCCCAGTTCAGCGCTACCCAGGCCCGCGTCCTCGCCGAGGCCACCGGAGCACGGGTAATTACCTTACTTTCGGACACCCTCACCCCCCAGGTGCCCACCTACCTGGCCCTGCTCATTCACAATGGCCGGGCCCTGTGCCAGGCCTTTTCCAGGTAGGGCTTGCTTTTTTGATATTGATATATCAATATCTACTCGGAGGTGAACCGTGAGAAAATCATTGCTCTTGGCCCTCATGCTGGGAATGCTGGGAACCCAGGCCACAGCCGGGGAGGAGCACCACCCCGGGCGTTTGGTGGTGGCCGACGGGAAGATTGGGCTTCTTCAGGTGATTGACCTGGAGAAAGGCGAGGTAGTGGGCCGCTTTACCGTCCCCGGCCCGGCCAACGTCTACACCGCCCCAGGCGGCCAGTACGCCTTCGCGATTCACCGCGAGCAAAACCGGGTGAGTGTGGTCTACAGCGGCTTGGGCCTAGAAGACCACGGCGACCACAAAGACCTGGTGCTGCAGACCCCCTACATCTGGGCCACCTTGAACAGCGGCCCCAAGCCCACCCACTTTAAGAGCCACGGTGACCGAATAGCCATTTACAACGACGGCGACGGCACCGTGGCGCTGTTTGACGCCAGGAAGTTGGGCTTGGTCGCCGACTTCAGCGAAATCTCCACCGGCGCCCCCGACCACGGAGCCCCAGTCCCGCTGGCCCAGGCGGTGCTGGTAGGCAGCCTGAACCGGGGAGTGGTAGAGGTCTACACCTACGGCGGGCGTAAGGCCGCCCAGTTTGAAGGCTGCCCACGCCTACACGGGCAGGCCGTGTTGGGGAGCACCGTGGCCTATGGCTGCGCCGACGGGGTGCTGCTCGTAGAGCAACGGGGCAACGGCTTCGTAGCCCGCAAGCTAGCCAACCCCATCGGCGCACCCCAAGGGGCGCGGGTAGGCACCCTGGTTGCCCACCCCAAGCACCCCTTCTTTATCGGGAACTTCGGCCAGGGCCTGGTTCGGGTGGACAGCACCCTAAGCGTCTACCCCTTGCCCGCCAACCCAGTTAGGTTTGGCTTTGACAAAGACGGCCGCCTGGTGGTGCTCACTGCAGATGGGCACCTGCATACCCTCGAGCCGGCCACCGGCAAGGTGCTAAGGAGCCTCAAGGTCAGTGAGCCCATCACCGCTTCTGGTGAGGGTGCAGTACGGCCCAGCATGGCGTTGGGCGACGGCGTGGCCTATGTGGCCCTGCCCGAGAAAGGGGAGATTCTCGAGGTTGAACTAGATACGATGGCGCTCAAACGCCGGCTAAACGTGGGCGGCACCCCCGGCAGCCTGGCCTGGCTGTGGGTGGAGGGGGCCCAGCACTAAGGTTTTGCTGGCTGGGCTAGGTCTAAAG
The DNA here is from genome assembly GCF_003574085.1 of Meiothermus luteus. Lineage (GTDB taxonomy): Bacteria > Deinococcota > Deinococci > Deinococcales > Thermaceae > Meiothermus > Meiothermus luteus. The sequence goes on from NZ_QWKZ01000112.1 coordinate 2,006, forward strand.
CGTTGCCGTTGCCCCCGACATGGGGGCCTTTTTGTCAAACATGGAACGAACCGATGTGCTCATCGTGGGGGCCGGGCCGGCAGGCATTGGCGTGGGCCTAGCCTTGCAAAAACTGGGCGTCCAATTTCACATCCTGGAGCGCTATGGGGTCGGCGCTTCCTTTCGCCGCTGGCCGAAGGAGACCCGCTTCATCACCCCTAGCTTCACCGCCAACGCTTTTGGCCTGCCCGACCTCAACGCCATCACCCCCGACACCTCGCCTGCCTACAGCCTGGGTAAGGAGCGGCTGAGCGGGCCGGACTACGCCCGCTACCTGAAGGCCCTGGTAGGGCACTACCATCTTCCGGTCTTGAGCAAGACCGGGGTGCAGCGGGTTGAGGTTCTACCCGAGGGCTTTCGTGTAGAAAGCTCTCGAGGGGTTCTGGAGACCCGTTTTCTCATCTGGGCTACGGGTGAGTTCCAGTTTCCCCACCGCCCCTTTCGGCTGGGCCTCCACTACGGCCAGGTGAGGAGCTGGGCGGGCCTGGCGGGTAAGCGCTTCGTGGTGGTGGGGGGGTACGAGTCGGGGCTAGACGCGGCCTGCAACCTGGCCGCCTTGGGGAAAGAGGTCTGGGTGTTTGACCCCGAGGCCCCCTGGGAAAGGGCCAGCGGCGAGCCCAGTCTGGACCTCTCGCCCTACACCCATGAGCGGCTGGCGCGGGCTCTGAGCACGAGGCGGATTCATCTGGTGAAGGCAGGGGTAGAGGCCATCCGGCGAGAAGGCCAGGGGTATAGGCTCTACCTGAGCCAAGGGGAGCTGCGTATCTCCTCCGCGCCCATCCTGGCCACCGGTTTTGAGGGTGGTTTTGCTCCGGTTAGAGAGCTTTTCCACTGGGAGGGCGCCACTCCCCTTCTCAAGGAGGAGTCGGACGAGTCCACCCGCACCCCGGGGCTTTTCCTGGTGGGGCCCAAGGTAAACCACCGGGGTACGGCCTTTTGCTTCATCTACAAGTTCCGGGCCCGTTTCCCGGTGGTAGCCCAGGCCATTGCCGAGCGGCTGGGGGTAGACCCGGGGCCTCTCGAGGTCTACCGCAAGCGGGGGATGTGGGCCGACGACCTGGCGGCCTGCTGCACCTCGAGGTGCGCGTGCTGAGCCGCAAGGCTCATATGTTGTCCGACGCCCTGCTCAATGCGCGTTTGGGCAGCAAGAAGAAAAGCAAAACCCCTAGCCCAAGCAAAAGCCAGCCCATCCAGAAGACCAGCCCACCCCAAGCGTAGCTACCCAGCAGCAGCACCAGCAGATTGAAGCCAAAAACCCCTCCCAAGAGCCCCGCCGTGGGCCAGCGCAGCCGACCACGGCGGTGTAAAAACAGACCGTAAACCCAGGGTAGCAACACAAAGACCGCCATGTACCCTACATTGGCCACGGCCAGAATGGAAACTAAGCTGGAGCCAAAGACCAAAAGCAAGCCCAGGTTGACCCCGATGTCCAGCAGCAGCGAGCCTTGTGGGGTACCATAGCGGTTGAGCCGGGCAAAGTAGGGGGGAAGAAGTCCATCGCGGCTCATCTGATAGATGGTGCGGGTACTGGGCATCAGGATGGCCAGGGCGCTGTATAGGAGCGCAGCCACTAGAAAAAGAATCAGCAGGGTGGCCCCCTGTGGCCCCAGGTACGCCACAAAGAGGGGCCTGAGGGCCATAAAGGGGTCGTTTTGCAGGGTTTGTGCATCGCTGAGTAAGGCCAGCAGGAAGGGAATTCCGGCAAACGCCAAGAGGCTCCAGGCCGCAGCCCAGCCGAACATGGGCTTAGGGTTCCCACGAGTCTCGGCCACCACGCTGCTGATCATCTCCAGGCCGTAAGCCGTCCAGGCAATCACAAAAAACCACTTGATGTAGGCAAGAGCACCAAAGCTGCTAGAGGTGTTCAACAGGGTGTAAAACTTCTTTACTTCAAAGGTATCTAGGGCGATTCCCACCAGCACGAGCAAGGGTAGAAAGGTAAGAAAAGCCAGCAGATAGCTCGAGGCTATCACCCGCCCCAGACCAAACCAGTTAAGCGCGTACAGCAGGGCCATTATGCCAACGGCGAGGAGGGTAGGGTTGAAAGTGGTTTCCAGCGTTCCGTTCAGCAAGCTGGCACAGATGTAGCTGTTGAGCGCCGTGGCCGGGGTCCAGGCCAGCCAGTAGCCCCATCCGGACACAAAGGCTAGCCACCGGCTTCGGCCCTCAAAGACCTCCTGGGCGTAGACCGCGGTGCCCCCCGCCTTGTGGGGGTAAGCCTGGGCCAGCCGGTATAGCCAGTACGCTTGCAGCACGCCCAGGAGTGCCGCGGATAGCCAGATAAGCAGCGACCAGCTCCCCAGTTCGGCTAAGGCCCAGCCGCTTTGGTAGATCACCACGAAGAAGGCCCCCGAGATAAGGAGCAGGCCCTGCAGCCAGTGGAGCGAGCGGGGCAGGTTCATGCCAGGCAGGTCTCGAGCCGCCTGACTATCTCATCCTGGTGCCTGCTTAGGCCCTGCCCAATGAAGACAATCTCGGTGGGCTCGCGGTTGAGCGCCTCGAGCAGAGCCCGGTACCGCGCTTGTTCAGCTTTAGGTAGAGCACGCAGCTCGTGTTCGTTTAGCGGTTCCATGCGGGGCTCGAGCACGATCTGCTTGCCGGCCTGCGAGAGCGTGACCGGCACATGATTGACAAACTTGACCCACCCCTTGGCCCGAATTACCTCCTTAGGCCAACTATGCAAAAAAGCCTCGAAGGCCTGGACCTCAAACCCTCGTTCACTCCGGTAAACAAAACTCTCAAAGCCGTACTCCTCGGCCTCACTGCCGCTCTTGTTCCACTCGGCCTCCCAGTCGGGGTAGGCCAGCCCTTGGGCGTAGTTGTAGAGGCCGGTGCCCAATAGTTTCTGCGGCTCAATCTGGCCTCGCACGGTTCGGTAGATGCGGGCATAGGGGTTGAGCTCGTGGACGAAGGACTCCAGCTTTTGCAAGTCGGACTCGCTCACCCGATCGGCTTTATTGAGCAGCACGATGGAGGTGAACTCGAGCTGGTCGGCCAGCAGGGGAGCCAAAGGAGCCTGCACGGGGTTGCCCCCTGCGTCTTCTATCTCGTCTACGCTCTGCCAGCTCTCCCAAAAGTTCTCTGCGTCTACCACGGTGATAATTGAGTCCAGCCGAACCCGCTGGGGCAGGTCTTCCATGTGGAAGGTCTGGGCGATGGGCAGCGGCTCTCCAATGCCGGTGGACTCGATCAGGATGTAGTCGAGCTCGAGTTCGGACAGGGCGCGAAGCTCCTGCAAAAGGTCTTCGCGTAGGGTGCAGCAGATGCATCCATTCGACATCTCGACCATCTTCTCCGAGGTGAAACGCACCAGCTTGGCGTCCACATTGACCTGGCCGAACTCATTCACAATTACCGCAATCTTTTTCCCGTGCTGGTCGCTTAGCAGATGGTTGATTAGGGTGGTTTTGCCGGCTCCCAAAAAGCCAACCAGCACTGAGGTGGGGATGGGCGGTTTGTTCACAACTTTTTCTCCCGAGAGAGAACGTGTGTGCGAGCCCTGGGGTCGTACTTTCTCAGAGTCAACTTTTCGGGGGTGTTCCTTCGGTTCCTCTGCGTTACAAAAAATGTGCCGGTTCCTGCGGTAGAGACCATCCGAACCAGGATGCGGGTTCTCTTGTTTGCCATGCGATTATTGATAATGTATTATCAATAACATGTCAAGGGGGTTCTGCGCTTTTCCCAGGGGTGTAGCTTGAACGGGCGCTGGTAGCTTGACCCATCCAGGGACAGATGTCCCTGGCAAACTTTGGATAAGATTAGAATCGCTTTGGAATGACCCCTCCACGCCCTCACCAAGCCAACCGGGCTTTAGTCCTGCTGTTGAGCCTGGCTTTGCTGGTGGTTTCACTCGAGCTGGGGCTGCGCGGGGTCTTGATGTACAGCGTGGTTGGGCCCGATGAGCTCAGCCGCTTTAATCTGGCCAACCTCTGTGCCCTGGATCACCAGGGCCAGCCTCGGGAGGGGAACCACTCCGTAGAGCACGGGCCGCTCTGCTTCGTGCACTTGCTGCCAGCAGACGGTCTGGCTCCTGCCCAGGGCCGCTTTGCCCAGTCGCGCTTCGTGCGGTTTTTGCTAATCGAATCGGCCCTGGTACGGGACGCCTTCGTGCAAAACCTGGCGGCCCGGGGGCCTCCAGCGGCCTAGAGGATTCGCTTCAACCCCTCGTTTGGTGGGTCTAAGACCCGACGGCTCTAGGCCTTGTATCCCTCTGCTTTGAGGGCTCTTTCACACAACTCCAAGGAGGCTTCCATGACCCAAGCCCCTCAGGTGGGCGAATATACCCCCACGCAACCCAAGCTGTACCTGGCGGTCTGGCGCTGGCACTTCTACGCCGGGCTGTATGTGATTCCCTTTATGCTGATGCTGGCCCTGACCGGTCTGGTGATCCTCTTCACCCCCCAGATCGAAGACCTGCAGTACCGCTCGCTGATGTTCGTGGAGCCTCAAGGTCAGGTTCGTCCCTACGAGGCCCAGCTCGAGGCCGTACGCCAGGCCTACCCCCAAGCCACCCTGCAACGCTTCCGTCCCAACACCGAACCAAACCGTGCCTCGCAGGTGGCCCTGGAGCAGGACGGGCGGGAACTAACCGTGTTCGTAAACCCCTACACCCTGGCCGTGCTGGGCGAGGTGGACAACGCCAGCCGCTGGGAGAACATCGCCACCAACATCCACGGCACCCTGCTGATCCAGCGGGAAGTGGCCCTGCCCTGGGTGGGGAAGGTCAACCTAGGCGACCTGCTTATCGAGCTGGCGGCCAGCCTGATGGTGTTGCTGGTGGTCACCGGGTTGTACCTGTGGTGGCCCCGCAACGGGCAGGGGGTATACGGCACCCTGATCCCCCGCTTCAAAGCCCGGGGGCGCACCTTCTGGAAAGACCTTCACAGCGTACCCATGTTCTGGGTTGCGGGCATCGTGCTGTTTTTTGCCTTCACCGGCCTGGCCTGGACCGGCATCTGGGGAGATCGCTACGTGCAGGCCTGGAATACCTTCCCCGAGCAGATGTGGAAAGATGTCCCCAAGAGCACCCAGAACCTAGAAAGCCTGAACCGCACCGGTGAAAAGCTGATTCCGTGGAACCTGGAGAACTCCAGGCTACCCCTTTCGGGATCTATGGCCGGCAAGGACGGTATTCCCGCCGGAACCCCAGTCAACCTCGACACGGTGATCCAGTACGTACGGGACAACGGGGTTAACTATGGTTTTTGGGTCGCTCTGCCTCGCGGTCCGGAGGGGGTTTGGACGGTGTCGGCCAGCAGCATGAGCCGCGACGTCACCGACGCCCGCAAAGACCGCACCCTGCACATAGACCAGTACAGCGGCAAGGTGCTGGCCGATATCGGTTGGGGCCAATACAGCCTGGGGGCCAAGGCTATGGCCGCAGGCATCGCCCTGCACATGGGCACGTATGGCGGGTGGAGCCAGGCCCTCAACGCGCTGTTTTGCCTGCTTATCATCCTGGCCAGCACCGCCGCTGCGGTTATGTGGTGGCTGCGCCGACCCGCCGGGGTCTTCCGCCTGGCCGCTCCCCCTATGCCCAAGAACCTGCCCCTGTGGAAGGGTGTGGTAGGCATCATTGTGGTAATGGGGTTGCTCTTCCCGGTGGCGGGGGTAACCTTGCTTTTGCTGGTAGCCTTGGACTACCTAATCGTGCAGCGGATTCCTGCCTTGCGAAGGGTGGTGAGCTGAGTGAGGGGAGCCAGGAGGCTGATGCTGGCGTTTTTTTTCCTGGGCTTGAGCTTAGCCCAGCACGACCATAGCCAGCACGGGCACGGCAGCTCTATGCCGCAGGGGCGCATGAGCCCGATCCAGGTGTGCCTGGTCTCGGGCTGGGTGCGGCAGGTGCCCTCCAGCCTGCGCGACACTACGGTCTACTTTGTCCTACAAAACCCCACCAGCGCCGAACTGCGCCTTATCGGGGGCGAGAGCCCGGTGGCCCAGGGCGTCATGCTCATCCGGCTGTTGTTTGAGGGCAGCCGGGAGGCCCGGATCGAGCTGAGGATGGAACGGCGCTAGATTCTTATACCAAATCTCCCTCGAGGTGACACCTATAGTAGGATTGGGGAATGGGTCGTAGGATTGCCCCAATCGATTGGACTGAAAGCGCAGAGGAGCTGGAGGCACAGTATAGACGGGAGAGGAACCTGGA
>NZ_QWKZ01000113.1 GCF_003574085.1 Meiothermus luteus
AGTTCCAGCCCATGCCCCCTTGGAGCAAAAAGCCCCCCAGGCCCACCGTGGGGCAGTGCCCGCCGTGGAACATCCGCCCGCGGGCCTCGAGGTAGGGGGCCAGCACCGCCCCACCCTGAACCGCAGGGGCCACCGCCACCACCCCGGTCGCCTCGTCGTAGGCCATCCCCTGAAGGCGCGAGAGGTCGAGGAGCAAAGCGCCCTCCCGCAGGCTCCAGGCCGCCCAGCTATGCCCCCCGGCCCGCACCGCCAGCCGCAGGCCCTGGGCCCGGGCCAGCCGCACCGCCCGCACCACGTCCTCCTCGTCCTCGGCAAAGACGATAAGCTCGGGGGAGCGCTCGGGCCTGCGTCCGTTGAAGATGCGCCCCACACGGGCCTCCTCGTAGCCGGGCTCGCCCCTTCGGTAGACCCTTCCTCTAAAGCTCATAGCGCCCTTGTACCTCCGTCCACGGCAAGGTCGGCGGCGGTAATCCAGCTCGCCTCGTCCGAGACCAGAAAAACCGCCGCCCAGGCCACGTCCTCGGGGGTGCCGAAGCGGGCCAGCATGTGTTCTTTGAGCCACAGGTCGTGTATCTCGGGGTCGGCGATGACCGGCCGGGTGGCCCCGGTCACCACCAGCCCGGGGGAGATGGTGTTGGCCCGGATGCCAAAAGGCGCCCCCTCCAGCGCGAGCTGCCGGGTCAGGGCCAGCACCCCGCCTTTACCTGCGCAGTGGGCCAGCGCAGGGCTTCTCTCCAGCACCCGGTAGGCGTTGGCCGAGGCGAAGTTGAGGATGGCCCCGCCCTGCCGCTTGAGGTAAGGCCAGGCCGCCTGGCAGAGCAGAAAAACCAGGTCGAGCTCGCTCGCTAAGGTCTTCCTCCACTCCTCGTAGCTCAGCTCCTCCACCGGCTTGAAGGCCGCCCAGGCCGCGGCGTTGACCAAAACCTGGAGGCGGCCAAAACGCGCCAGGGTGAAGTCCACCAGCCGCCTTGCCTCCTCGGGCCGGGTCAGGTCGCAGGGGTGCAGGCTTTCCAGGGCCAGGCCCTCGGCCCGGGCCTCCTCCAGGGTGGCCTGGGCTGCTCGGGGGTCTAGGTCGCAGCCCACCACGCTGGCCCCGTGGCGGGCGAACATCAGCGCGCAGGCCTTGCCGATGCCGCTGCCAATGCCGGTCACGATGGCCACCTTGCCCTCTAGGCGGCTCGAGCGGGCCTTGGGGTTGGCAGCAGGGGGAAGGTTCATCGCGCCTCCTAGTGGGGAATGCCCAGCTCCCGCTTGCGGCCCTCCCGGTCGGTGTGGGTGAAGCGGTTGTAGGCCACCCGAATCTCGGTGAAGCGCCCATCCTGCACCCGGTACAGGACGAGGCCCTCAAACTCAAAGCGCTCCCCGGCGGCCACAGGGCCAAAGGGCGAGGCAGGGTCGTCCCGCAGGGCCTCAAAGTGGGCCCGCATCTGCACCGCTACCCCCTCGCCGTCCCCCACCCAGCGCTCTATTTCCAAGGTTTCGCGGAAGGTGCGCCAAATCCGGGCATAGTGGGCCTGCATAGCCTCGCGGCCCAGCAGCTCCAGGGTGCCGTTGAGCACCCGCACCTCCGGCCAGAGGAACTCCTCAAAAACGCTCAGGTCCTGGGCGTTGAAGCGCCGGATGTAGGCCTCGTAGCGCGCGCGGGTCATGCACCCACCTCCAGCCGACCCAAATAGGCCTCCTGCAGCAGGCCGGGCTCGCGCAGCAGGGCCTGGGCCGGACCGCTGTAGACGAGCCGCCCCTGGCTCATGACCAAGGCCTGCCGGGCGATGCCTAAGGCCAGGTGGGCGAACTGCTCCACCAGGAGCACCGCCAGCCCGGCCTGGGCCAGGCGCTCCACGGTCTCCATCAGCCGCCGCACCACCAAGGGGGCCAGGCCCAGCGACATCTCGTCTAAGAGCAGCACCCGCGGCCGGCCCAGAAGGGCCCGGGCCAGCACCAGCATCTGCTGTTCTCCACCTGAAAGCTGGCCCGCCGGCACCCGCCGGCGCTTTTCCAGCTCGGGGAAAAGGCCAAAGGCCTCCTCCAGGCCGGATCGGGCCCCCACCCAGAGGTTCTCCTCCACCGTGAGGCTGGGAAAAACCGCCCGGCCCTGCTCCACATGAGCCAGCCCGGCCCGGGCCCGGGCCACCCGGGAGGCCCGCTCCACCCGCACCCCAAAAAGCCACACCTCGCCCTCCTGCGCCGGAAGGATGCCCGAGAGGGCCTCGAGCAGGGTGGTCTTGCCCGCCCCGTTGGGGCCTAAAAGCGCCGTCACCTCCCCCGGCGGCACGCTAAAGCTCACCCCCCGCACCACCGGGGCCTGGCCCCGGGCCACCACAAGCCCCCGCACCTCCAGGCTCATGCCGCCACCTCCTCGCCCAGGTAGGCCGCCACCACCTTGGGGCTGGCGAGCACCTCGGCGGTGGGACCCGCTTCCAGCACCTCCCCGAAGTCCAGCACCACCACCTCGCCGCAGGCCCGCCGCACCACCTCCATGTCGTGCTCAATGAGGAGCACTGCCGCCCCGTAGAGCGCCGGAATCTGGGCGATGCGCTCGGCCAGGGCATGGCTCTCGGCGGCGGAGAGGCCGGCTGCGGGCTCGTCCAAAAGCACCGCCTTGGGCCTTGCGGCCAGGATGCCGGCCACCTCCAGCCTCCGCCGGGCGCCCACGTCCAGGGCGTAGAGAGGGGCCTCGGGGTCTTCCAGCCCGGCGAAGGCCAGGGCCTCGGCCAGCTCAGGGGGGGTAAGGGTTCGGCCGGCGGCGAGCTCGAGGTAGGCCCGCGCACTTAGCTCGGGGATGGTGCGGTCCTGCTGGAAGCTGCGCCGCAGCCCAGCCCGGGCCCGCTGGCTGGAGGCAAGCCCCTCCAAGGGTCGCCCCAAAAGCCGCACCTGGCCCTGGTAGGGCACAAAGCCGCTCACCGCGTCCACCAGGCTCGACTTGCCCGCCCCGTTGGGCCCAATCAGGCCCAACACCTGCCCTTCATACAGGGTGAGGCTCACCTGGGTAAGGGCCTGCACCGTACCGTAGCGCACCGAGAGGCCCTGCACCTCCAGCACGGGCTTGGGGCCAGGCTGGGAGGGACGGGCGGAGCCGCTTGGGCTGGTAGCAAGGGGCCGGACGACCGCCGGCCGGGCCCGGTTGCGCGCGGCCACCTCAAAGATGCCCCCTCCGGCCTTGAGGGCCATCAGAACCCCGAAGGCGAAGAACAGGTTGCCCAGGTTCTGCGAGAGGCCCAGCCGGCTCAGGGCCTCTGGAATCAGCCAGCTCATTCCCCCAGCCAAGAGGGCCCCGGCGGGGTAGTGGGCCCCCACCATCACCGCACTGGCGAAGAGAACCAGCGAACCGGTGGGGGCAAAGTTGCTGGCCGAAAGCAAGCCCAAAAGCCCCCCGGCCAGCCCAGCCATCCCCGCGCTCACCGCAAAGGCCCAAAGCTTAGCCCCGCTCACGTTGATCCCCATGGCCGCAGCCGCCCGCTCGGAGTGCTTGACCGCCCGCCAGGCGCTGCCCAGGCGGCTGTGGGAGAGCCACAGGCCCAACCCCAAGCACACAAGCAGCGCCCCCAGGCAGAACCAGTAGTAGGCCGCGTCGGAGGCCAGCAAACCGGGCCGCACCACCGGCTTGCCGATGACCCCGCCGGGGAAGTTGAGCAGGGTGAAGGCCAGGTCGGCCACCGCGGCGAAGCCCAGGCTGACCACCGCCAGGTGCACCCCCCGCACCCGCAGCGAGGGCAGGCCGATGAGCACCCCAATCCCCAAGGCCGCCAAGGCCCCTACCAGCACCTGCAACACGAAGGGCACCGGCAGCTCGTTGGCGTTGAAGTAGGCCACCACCCAGCCCCCCACCCCGGCCAGCGAGAGCTGGCAGAGCGAGACCAGCCCAGCCAGCCCGCCCAGAAGCCCCAAGCTCCAGGTGAGCAGGCTGGCGATGAGCATTCCCGTGGCCAGGAAGAGCCAGTAGCTGGGGAGCAGCCCTGGCAGGGCCACCAGCACCAACAGGCCAATCCAGGACCACCCACTAACGCGCCGCATCCCACACTTCCTTGCGCTGCGACCAAAGCAGCGCCGCCAGCATCACCAAGAACCAAAGGGCCTGCCGGTAAGGGGCGATGGGCAGGCTCGAGGCCACCCCCTCAATAAGCCCGATGCCAAGCCCCCCCACCAAGGCCAGCGGAAAGCTCCGGAAAAGGCCCACCAAGGCCCCGGCCATAGCCGGCAGCACCAGCAAGGAGAGCACCCCAAACTCCGGCGAGCGGTTGGGAGCGATGAGCATAACGGCCAGGGCCGAGACCCCACCAGCAAAGGCCCAGACCCCCACGGTCAGGGCCTGCACCGGCACCCCCAGAAGCTCGGCCGCGGTGGGCCGCTCGGCCAGGGCCCGCAACCAGACGCCGGCCCGGGTGCGCTGCAAGAAGAGGGCCACCCCCAGGGCCAGCAGAGCGGCCAGACCCAGGGTAACCAGCGTAGCGAAGGGAACGCGCAGCCCCAGCAGCTCCACCCCGCCAAAGCCCACCAGGTGGGGCACCGGCTTGGGGTTGGTGCCGAAAATCCAGAAGCCTAAGGTGAGGAGGGCAATCAGGTAGGCGATGGTCACGCTCGAGCGCACCTGGAGGGGCGCCTCGGCGAACCAGCGGGCCATGGCCCAGCCCAACAGGCCGCCAATCCCCACCGAGGCCAAAAGGCCCAGCCCCACCGCCAGCCCCAGGGGCCCGCCCCGCTCATGCAGGCTGAACATCACAAAGGTTCCGAAGACCCCGGTGGCCCCCAGGGCGAAGTTGAGGGTGCCGGTCATGCGGTAAAGGAGCACCAAACAGACCGCCAGCAAGGCGTAAGCACCTCCCGAGAGTAGACCGGCCAGGGCGGCTTGCAGCATGGCTCACCGGCGTTGCAGGCGAATCCAGCCCGGGTAGGCAAGGCGGTAGGCCCCGTCGCGCAGCTCGAGCATCTTGATGCTCTGGTTGGAGCGGTGGGCCGGGGCGTCGCCGAAGGTGTAGGGGTCGCCCAGCAGGGGGGTGCGGTAGGGCGGCATCCGCTTGAAGGCCGCAGCAACGCTCTCCCGGGTGATCTCACCCTGGATGGTCTTCAGGGTGTTGACGAAGATTTCTGCCGCCAAGTAGCTGGCCAGGCTGAAGGAGGTGAGGGGGATGTTGTTCTGGCGGGAGAGCTCACGCCAGTCGTTGAGGGCCGGGCTGTTGCCCAGGTAGGGCTCGAGCTCAGAGGCCACCTGCACCCCGTTGGCCCGGGAGCCCATGGCCCGGGCAAAGGCCTCGGTGTAGGTGGAGGGGAGGAAGAGCCACTGGGTGGCCCGCAGGAGGTTCTGGGCCAAGGCCGCGTTCATCCAGGAGATGGCAAAAGCGTCGCTTCCGGCAAAGAGGGTGGCCTCACACCCGGCCTGGCGCACCCGCAGCACCAGCGGGGTGGGGTCGTCGCCGGGTTTGTAGCTGTAGTCCTGCAGAAGGATTTTCTTCCCGGTAATCTGCTCAAACTCGGCCACCGCCTCGCGGTAGGCGGGCTCGAGACCCGGAAGCTGGGTGAAGAAGGCGCAGATTTTATCCTTCTTCAGGTTCTGCGCGGCGTACTGCAGCACCAAGGTCGTGGCCACAAAGGGCCCGGTGTTCACCGGGGAGATGTTGGGGTTGCGGAAGCAGAGGGGGTCTACCCCGGTGCCTTGGATGGAGACCAGGCCCCGCTGCACGTAGAAGGCCCCGTTCACGCTGCAGTCCAGCGCGCTGGCGCTGCCCACGTGGGCCACCACCCCGACGCTGTCCACCAGCCGCCGGGCAGCCTGGCTGGCCGCGGCGGGGTCGGTTTTGTCGTCTTCCACATACAGCTCGAGCCTGCGCCCTTGGATGCCCCCCTGGGCGTTCACCCGCTCAAAGTAGGCCCGCACGATGCGCGGCGGCTCGGGCTGGATGAACCCCCCGCTCAGCCCCCCGATGAACCCCACCCGGATGGGCTGGGGCTGGGCCAGGCCCACCCCACCCAGGCTCAACGCCGCCAACGCCCAAACGCCCGCTTGCCAAGGTTTCCACATGGCCTCCTCCTTTTGGGAATTGCTTCCCACCGGTGCTGCTTCTGCTTGGCCTGCTTATGTCTACAGGTAGCTAAACTATATACACTTTACGTTTCTGTGTCAACAGTGCTAGGATGAGGCCATGGAGAAAGCCCCCCCCAGCCGCGACGGACAGAACGTGCTGCACATCCACGACCGGCTGCGGGCCTCCATCCTGCGCGGCCTTCTGGCCCCGGGCCAGGTCACCAGCCAGCTCGAGCTGGCCCGCGACCTGGGGGTAGGCCGCACCCCCCTGCGCGAGGCCCTGCGCCTTTTGCAGCGGGAAGGCCTGGTCCTCCAAGAGCCCAACCGCCGGGTGCGCATCGCCGCGCTCTCGGTCTCCGACGCGGAGGAAATCTACACCCTGCGCATCACCCTCGAGGCCATGGCCCTACGCCTCAGCGTGCCCAGGCTCACACCGGAGGACTTTGCCGAGCTGGAGGGCCTCTACGCCCAGATGGAGCACTACATCCGCACCCAGGACATCGAGCGGCTAGACACCCCCCACCGGGCCTTCCACCTGCGCTTCGTGCGCGCGGCGGGCTCCCGCTGGGTGGAGGAGATCGGCCGGCTTTTTGACCACGCCGAGCGTTACCGCCTTTCGTTTTTCCAAGCCCACCCCGAACGGGGCCAGCTCCGCCAGGCCGAACACCGGGCCATCCTCGACGCCGCTGCCCGCCGCGACGTGGCCGCAACCATCGCTGGCATGGCCCGCCACTACGCCCACACCGCGCTGGTGGTCTTCAACGAGCTCCAGCCCGGCTACGTATCGGCCCGGCTAAGCGCCGTTCTAGAGGCGGTGGCCCCCGGGGCTTTGGACGAAGTTCAGCTCTAGGCCAGGACTCTTTCCCGAACTGCAGCCTCCTGGATTGAGAGCTAAGTCTATGAAGAGGTCTATCCGCTTTGGAGGTGCGGCCTTCCCCTAGCACCCCAGCGCTTGTGCTATCCTTGCACCCTATGAGCATCCTCCGCCTCACCCTCCTCCGCCATGGGCGCTCTCTGGCCGACGACCTGCAAGTCCACGAAGGTCGCTACGATGCTCCCCTCACCGAGCAGGGCTTGGCCCAGGCCCGTGCACGGCTGGAGGCGTTTCGCGCCCAAAACCTTTGCTTCGACCGGGTCATCTCGAGCCCCCTCCAACGGGCTCGAGCCGTAGCCGAGGTGATGAGCCAGGGGCTGGGGGTTCCGCTGGAGCTAGACCCCGACTGGATGGAGCAGGACAACGGCGCAATTGCTGGGCTTTCCTTCGAGGAAGGCGCCCGTCGCTTCCCCGAAAGCTTTCGTAACCCCTACGAAAAACCCTTCGGTGGCACCGGCGAGAGCGAGTGGGAGACCTACAGCCGGGCCGCGCGGGCCGTGCAGAACCTGGTGAACCGGGGCGCGGGTTCGTATTTGGTGGTGGCCCATGGAAAAATCCTCAACTGTGCCCTACGGGTCATCATGGGCATTCCCCCGAGCCCCAAAGAGCAGGGTATCTGGTTTTCCTTTGCCGACCTAGGCTACGCGGTGCTGGAATACCAGCCGAGCCGGCACATCTGGCGTCTGGACGGATTCGAGATGGGCTTCAACACCCTAGCGAACCCGCTCGAGGTAGCGCCACCTGCTTAGGGTCCATCTGCTGGTGTTTGAGGGCAGAGCGGCGGTAGCCAGGCGGGCCTTGGAGCGCTTCAGGAGGCTGTCCTTCCGAGCGGGGCTGCGCCTCGCCCCAGCGCCGACTTTCCCAGACAAGCTCAGGGTGTATGAGGGCCCGGCTCGGGCTTCGCGCCTGGTGCCCTCAAGCCCTCCAGCCACGCCGCCGTAGCCCGGGCCATCACCGGCTCTAGGCCCACCTCCTCCAGCAAGGCCGCCGCGGCCAGCATCTCCTCCCGCCGCCGCTCGGCGTGGCGCCGGCTGCCCTCCTCTAACCGATCCACAAGGGCGGCGTTGGCCTCTTCCAGGGTCTGGGCGATGTTCTGGCGGGTCTCGGCCTCGAGGCCAAGCCGCCGGGCCGCCTCCAAGGCCTCGCCCACCGCCGCCGCGAGCCCCTTGAAGAAGATGCTGCGCAGGAGCTTGCGGGTGGCGGCGGCCCCCGGCGTCTCCCCCACCCCCTCCACCACCGC
>NZ_QWKZ01000114.1 GCF_003574085.1 Meiothermus luteus
GGGGCGGGACCTCCTGGAGGGGATGCTCGCCGCCCACCTCCTCACCGCCCACCACGCCCTAAAGTACGCCCGCTTCCGCCCTGGGGCGCGGGCCGTCTTCTTCGGGGCGTACCCCCAGTACGTCCAGGTGCCGGGCTTCGCCGCTTACGCCGCCGCCAAGGGGGCCCTGGAGGCCTACCTGGGGGCCGCGCGGCGGGAGCTTCGGCGGGAGGGGGTGGAGCTGGTCCTGGTGCGGCTTCCCGCCGTGGCCACGGGGCTCTGGGCCCCCTTAGGGGGCCCGCCCAAGGGGGCGCTCGCCCCGGAGGAGGCGGCAAGGCGGGTCCTCTCGGGGGTCCTGGCGGAGCCCCCGCCCGAGACCCTGGAGGTCTAAGGTGAGCGCCTACCGCGCCCACTTCTACCCCATGCGCCTCGCCCTCCTCGCCGTGGGAGAGAACTTCATGCCCATGGCCTGGTGGACCCCCGTGTCCAAGACGCCCTTCCGCTTCCTCCTGGCGGTGGACCGGAAGAACCACACCCTAAGCCTCCTCCGGGAGCTGGGGGAGGCGGCCCTCTGCTTCCTGCCTTGGGAGGAGCGGGGCTGGGTGGTGCGGGCGGGGTACCTCTCGGGAAGGAGGGTGCGCAAGGCGGAAAGGCTCGGGGTGGCCCTGCGGCCCGCCCGGGCCCTGGCCCACACCCTCGTCCCCGAGAAGGCGGTGGCGGTGTTTGAGCTCAAGGTGGCGGAGTGGCCCACGGACGGGGACCACGCCCTCTTCCTAGGGGCCGTGGTCCACGCCGAGGGGAGCCCGGAGGGCAAGCGCCGCCCCATCCTTTTCCTAGGCTTTCGCGACTTCGCCACCTTGGGGGAGGGCTGGCGGTTTGGGCGGTGAGGCGGTGTTGGCCTCTTCAGGTCAGCAAAACAGCCAGGATGCAGCGGTGATCCGCCTGGGCTACCCCTGCGAGAACCTGACGCTTAAGGCCAGCACCAACCACACCCTGCGCCTGGGCTCCCTCACCGAGGAGCGGGTCCGGGTCAAGGCAGCCCAGAACCTGGCCGACCTGGAACGCATCCTCCGCTGGAACGCCAGGCACGGCTTCGGCCTTTTCCGCATCGGCCAGCACCTCATCCCCTTCGCCTCCCACCCCGCCTTCCCCTACGACTGGGAACGGGCCCACGGGGAGGACCTCAGGCGCCTAGGCGCCTTGGCCAAGGCCTTGGGCCAGCGCCTTTCCTTCCACCCGGGCCAGTACGTGAACCCAGGAAGCCCAGACCCCAAGGTGGTGGAGCGCTCCCTGGCCGAGCTCCGCTACTCCGCCCGGGCCCTTTCCCTCCTGGGGGCGGAGGGCGGGGTCTTGGTCCTCCACCTGGGCGGCGTGTACGGGGAGCGGAAGCGGGCCCTGCGGCGCTTTGTGGAGAACCTGCGGGGGGAAGGGGAGGTCCTCCGCTACCTGGCCCTGGAAAACGACGAGCGCCTTTGGAACGTGGAGGAGGTGCTGGAAGCGGCGGAGGCCCTAGGCGTGCCCGTGGTGGTAGACCCCCTTCACCACGCCCTAAACCCGGGCCGGCTTTCCCTGGGAGAGGCCCTCCGGCTCGCCTTCGCCACCTGGCGCACCCGCCCCAAGGTGCACTTGGCGAGCCAGGACCCCACCCGCCGCCTTGGGGCCCACGCCTTCCAGGTTTCCCCGGAGGACTGGGAGCGCCTCCTCGCCGCCCTCCCCGGGCCCGCCGACGTCATGGTGGAGGCCAAGGGCAAGGAGGTGGGGGTGAGGAAAGGGAGAAGGCCCCCTGGAGGGGGGCCTTTGGGGCTTCGGGATGGCTAGCGGATAGGCTGGCCGTACTTGGCCTGGTCGTAGACCTTTTGAGCGCCGCGGGACTGCCAGCCAATCAGCCAGGGCTCAATGGTGGGGTAGGCCGAGTTGGCAAAAGTAGAAGAAACGTAGTTGAGCAGGCCTACTCGGAAGACTCGAGCGTCGGACTGGAAGTAGAGGGGGATCATGGCCACCTCGTTGGCCCAGATTTCCTGCATACGGGCGAAGAGCTGCTTGCGGCGGTTCACATCAAATTCGACCACCGCCTGGTTCCTAAGCCGGTCGTACTCCTCGTTGCACCAGCCGCCGAAGTTGAGCCCCCTGAAGCTGTTCTCTCGAGTGGGCACGTAAATCATACGGCCCTCGTCGTCGCGGCAGGCCGAGCGCACCCCATCGTCGGCCTGGCCCATGCTGAAGGCGTAGTGCAGGAAGCCTGTCCAGGTGCCCTCCTGGGCCCTCGCGCGGTACTGTGCGCTTAGGAGCACCGCACTGGGGGCGTTGTTGATCCGCACCGCGATACCTACCTGACGGTAGTTCTCGGCCACGAACTGCTGGATGCGCTCGCGCACGGCGTTGCCCGCGGTGGTGGCCCACTCGATTTCAAACCGCACGGTCCGGCCGTCCACGGTGCGCTGCAGGATGCCGTCCGGGCCAGGCCGCCAGCCCAGCTCGGCCAGAAGCTGCCGGGCCCGCTCGGGGTTGTAGGGGTACTTGGCCACGTTGGGGTTGAACATGGGGTTCTGGGGCGAGACCCAGGTGGGGGCCACCGTGTAGAAGCCGTCAAAGAAGGCCTTGGTGATGCCCTCGCGGTTCATGGCGTAGATGAGGGCCTGACGGGTCTTGACGTTGTCCAGCATCAGGTCCCTCACCTTTTGCACGTTGGTGAACTGGTTGATCTCCAGGTGTTCAAAGAAGGGGGTGGGCACCGCCCAGATTTCAAAGCGGCCGGGAGCCCGGCTCACAAGCTGGCGGCTGCGGCCCTGGTCAAAGGAGATGGAAACGCTCGAGGCCGCGTCAATCCCCCCGCCCAGGATGGCCACCAGGAGGGAGTTAGTGTTTTGGATGATGCGGTAGACCACCTTCTGGACGTACTTGTCCTCCCCTCCAGGGGGCTTAATCCAGAACCGGGGGTTGCGCCGCATTTCAATACTGCTGCCCGGAACCCAGCGCACCAGGGTAAAGGGGCCGGAGTAGACCATGCGGCCGCTGTTTAGGAACTGCGGGCTGGAGAACTGGGTGAAGAAGTTGCGGAATATCTCGGCCTGGCGAGCGGGGTCGTTGGTCTGGGCGGCGGCTGCCTTGGCCCGCTCCCACTCAGGACGCATGATGTGGCTTGGGGCGTAGTAGACCTGGTTTACATCCAGGTCATAGAAGTAGGCCGGTTCCAGGACCACCGTGAAGTTGCGGC
Source organism: Meiothermus luteus (assembly GCF_003574085.1). Lineage (GTDB taxonomy): Bacteria > Deinococcota > Deinococci > Deinococcales > Thermaceae > Meiothermus > Meiothermus luteus. The sequence goes on from NZ_QWKZ01000114.1 coordinate 3,194, forward strand.
TGTCCCGCACGCGGATGGAGGCCCGCTCGAAGAAGTCCACCGCCGTCGTGGGGACGCCCTTGGTCTTGCCCATCTCAAAGTAGAGGGCCACGTCCTCGGTGGTGATGGGACGCCCATCCGACCAGACCGCGTCGGGGCGAATGGTGTAGTCCAGCTCGAGCCGCCGTACCCCGGGCCGCACGTTGGTGAAGCGCACCCGCCCGTTCTGTTGGGTGGGCACCTCGGTCACCACCACCGGGATGATTTCTAGGTCGCGGTTGGTCTGCACCAGCGGGGCGAATAGGAAGTTTTCTATCTCAAACTTGATGGCCTGGTTGGATATGGCGTTGACCACGTCTCCGGCCAACGAGCGGGGCTCCTGGGCCGCTCCGATGATGAGGCTGTTGTCCTGGGGTCCGGCCAGCGCCAACCCACTTAGAACCGCCAGGGCCAGAAATTGTCTTTTCATGCCTCCTCCTTTCCTGCCGAAGCCGGCTGGCCTAGATTCTATTGGGGCCTACCCCCTTCGTCAAAGCAAAGGGGCCAGGGGAAGCCCCCCGGCCCGGTGGTTCGGTGGCCTACTTGATGGCGATGCCGCCGGCCTGGGCCTGATCGTGGCGCTTAACCGCCCCGCGGCTGGCCCAGCCAATCTCCCAGGAGTTCCAACCGGGGTAGCCGTTGCCACCAGAGTAGGTAGAGGCTACGTAGTTGACCAGGCCGGTGCGCACCACCAGGAAGTTGGAACGGAAGCGCAAGGGCAAGGCCGGCAGCTCCTCGGCCCATATCTCCTGAGCCCGGGCGAAGAGCTGTTTGCGGCGGGCCTCGTCAAACTCGAGTACCCCCTGGCTGGTCAGGCGGTCGAACTCCTCGTTGCGCCAGTTGCCAATGTTCTGGCCGGCGTAGTTGTTCTCCTTGCTGGGTACCTGAATGGCGCCGGTGTTGAGGTTGCGGTACTGGAAGAGGCTGCCGTCCTCGGCCAGGCTGCTCACCCAGGCGAACATGAACATCAGCCACTTGCCTTCTTCAGCCCGCTGGATGAAGTCGTCGGCGAAGACCACTGCGCTGGGGGCGTTGTTGGTCCGCACCGCGATGCCCACCTGCCGCCACTGCTCGATGAAGAGCTGCTGGGTGCGCTCGCGGATGGCGTTGCCGGCGGTGGTGACCCACTCCAGCTCAAACCGCACGGTGCGGCCGTCCACGGTGCGCTGCAGGATGCCGTCGGGGCCGGGGCGCCAGCCCACCTGGGCTAGGAGCTCGCGGGCTTTGGCCGGGTTGTACTCGTACTTCTTGACGTTGGGGTTGAAGAGGGGGTTGGAAGGGGCTACCCAGGTGTGGGAGACCGGCTCGGCTCCATCAAAGAAAGCCTGTACCCAGGCCTCGCGGTTGATGGCGTGCAGGAGGGCCTGCCGGGTGCGCTTGTCGTCTAGGGTCAGGTCGCGTACCCGCTGCACGTTGGTGAACTTGTTGATGTCAATGTGCTCCCAGATGGCCCCGGGAATGGCCCAGATGTCAAAGCGGCCTGGGGCCCGGCTGGTGAGCTGGCGGCTCCTAGCCTGGTCGGCGGTGATGCCCACCGTGGAGGTGGCGTCAATTCCCCCGCCCAGGATGGCCACCAGGAGGGAGTTGGTGTTCTGGATGATGCGGTAGACCACCCGCTGCACGTACTTGTCGGCCCCACCCTGGGGCACGATGGCGGTGAAGTTGGGGTTGCGCACCAGCTCAATGGAGCTGTTGGAGACCCAGCGCCGCACGCGGAAGGGGCCGCTGTAGACCATGCGCCCGGCGTTAATGGCCTGGTTGGAGGAGAACTGCTGGAAGAAGTTGCGGTAAAGCTCGTTTAGGCGCTGGGCGTCCCGGTCGGGGTTGAGGTTGGCGGCGGCGGCTTTGACCTTTTCCCATTCAGGGCGCATGATGTGGGCGGGCGCGTAGCCGATGGGCGAGCCGTAGGTGTCGTAGTAGTAGGCCGGCTCAAAGATTACGGTCATGTTCTGCTTGTCGCGCACCCGCAGGTTGACCCGCTCCCAGTAGTCGGGGTTGATGACGGGCATCCCTTTGGCCTTACCGACCTCAAAGTAGAAGGCGAAGTCGTCGGTGGTGAGGGGAGCCCCGTCCGACCAGCGCAGGTTGGGCTTCAGGGTGATGTCAATTTCCAGACGGCGCTTGCCCCCACCGATATCGGTCACCCGCAGGCGGCGGTTGGCCAAGGTGGGTACCTCGGTGGCCAGCACGGCCTCGTTCTCGGCCCGCAGGTTTTGCACGATGAGCGGGGCGAACAGGTAGTTTTCAATCTCCACCTTGATGGACTGGTTGGAGATCACGTTGAGGAAGTCCCCCCCCAGCACCCGGGGCTCCTGAGAGGCGCCGATAATTAGGCTGTTATCGGCAGGCCCGGCCAGGGCAGCCCCAGCGGCCAGGGTTAGACCCAGTACAAAAACCTTGCTTAGACGCTTCATTTAGCCTCCTTTTTGACTCTGCCGAAGCAGAATCCCATTGTGCTATGGCGTTTTGCCGCCCCTATTATAGCCAGCCGCCCCTTTGCGTCAAACCTGGGGAATGGCAAAAGGCCATCCACCCTTTGGTGGATGGCCTGGCTTGGCCCCTCGAGCTACCCGCGGCAGCCGCTTGCCCCCTCAGGGGTCCTGCCGTCGGTGCGGAAGGAGTGGCCGCAGCCGCAGGAGGAGGTGGCGTTGGGGTTGTTGATGCTGAAGCCCCCGCCCATCAGGTTGTCTACCCAGTCCACCTGGGAGCCAACCAGCAAGGGGAGGGACATCCGGTCCACCACCAGCCGTACCCCGTGCATCTCCACGGTGGTGTCGCCCTCGAGCTCCCGCTCATCCACCGCCATGCCGTACTGGTAGCCGCTGCAGCCCCCCGACTTCACGAAGACCCGGATGGCTGCGTGGGGCTTGTTGTAGCGCTCCAGGATTTCCTTGGCCCGCTCGGCGGCCAGAGGGGTAATCGAGATTACCGCTTCCTGCACCACGAAAGACCTCCTAGCCCCTAAGGTAGCACGCCCTGTAGAGCGAATGGTAAGCGGGCGCACCCCTTGTAGTATGGGCGCATGGACATCGCTTTGGCCCAGCGGGTTTTGCAGGAGGCTCGAGTCCCGGGCTGGCTTATGTACAGCTTCCAGGGGAGCAACCCTTTGGCCCTGGAGGTCCTTGGCCTCATGGAGCGGGCTTTGAGCCGACGGTTTGCTTACCTGATTCCTGCCCAGGGTGAGCCCATCCTCATCGTGCACGCCATAGAGGAGACCTACTTTTCCGACCTTCCGGGAAGGCGGGTGGTCTTCTCTAGCTGGACCCAGTTCACCGAGGCCTTGCGGGCCCATGTGGCGCCCTTGGGGCGGGTGGCCATGGAGTACCAGCCGGGCGGGGGCATTCCTTATCTCTCGCGGGTGGACGCCGGAACCGTGGAGCTGCTGCGGGGGATGGGGCTGGAGGTGGTTTCCTCAGCAGAGCTGCTGCTTCGCTTCCAGACCTGGGGCGAGGCCGACCTGGCCGCGCACCGCCAGGCCGCTTTGGGCATCGCCGAGGCCCTGGCCCACGCCCTGGGGTTCGTGCGCGCCCGCCTAAAGGAGCCGCCCAGCGAGCGGGAGGTTCAGGCTGAAATCCTCAAGGTTTTTGCGCACCGGGGGTTGGTTTGCGACCATCCCCCCATGGTGGCCTTTGGCCCGCATGCGGCCAACCCGCACCACACCCCTGGGGAGGCCCGGCTGGAGCGGGGCCAGGTGGTGCTGATAGACCTCTGGGCCAAGCTGCCGGGAGGCCCCTACGCCGATGTGACCTGGATGGCGGGCTGGGAGGCCCCAGCGGAGGCCCACCAGGCCTTCCAGGTGGTGCGGGAGGCCCGGGAGGCGGCCTTGGTCTACTGCCGCCAGGCCTACGCCGAGGGGCGCTACCCGCGGGGCTTTGAGCTGGACCGGGTGGCTCGAGGGGTTGTTGAGCGGGCTGGCCTGGGGGACTACCTACGGCACCGCACCGGGCACCACCTGGGCTTTGCTGCTCCCCACGGCAACGCCACCCACCTGGACGACCTAGAGACCCATGACGCCCGCCCCCTTATCCCGGGCCTGGCCTTCACCATAGAACCAGGGGTCTATCCGGGGCCCTTTGGGGTTCGCACCGAGGTGAACGTCTACCTCCACCCTCAGGGGCCAGAGGTGACCACCGTGGCTCAAGAGGCGCTGGAGCCGCTTTGAAGCCAAAGGCCCTCGGGCCAGGCCCCTCCTAGGGCTTCCCAGGCCCGCACCATGTCTGCGGGAATCGGGGCGGTAAAGTGGAGGTACTTGCCCGTCCTAGGGTGCTGGAAGCGCAGCTCGTAGGCGTGCAGGGCCTGGCGGGGGATGAGGGGAGAGGGTCTGCCGTAGACCTCGTCGCCGAGGATGGGGGTCCGCAGGTGCTTGAGGTGTACCCGAATCTGGTGGGTGCGGCCGGTGTGCAAAACAGCGGAGACCAAGCCGTGGCCCGCTGCTTGGGCCAGCACCTCAAACTCGGTCTGGGCGTGCCGGGCGGCTATCCCGCCTACGTGCATGCGGGTACGGTCTACCGGGTGGCGGCCAATGGGGGCTGAGAGGAGGCCCTCGGGAGGAAGGCCCACGGTGAGGGCTAGGTAGCGCTTGTAGACGCTTCGCCCGGCAAAAGCCTCGGCCAGCCGGCGGTGGGCGGCCTCGTGCCGGGCCACCACCATCACCCCGCTGGTGTCCTTGTCTAGCCGGTGGACAATGCCGGGGCGGACCAGCTCGGGTCTGGGCGCCTCCTCGGCCGAAAGCCCGTAGCGGCCCAGCAGAGCGTTGACCAGGGTACCGGAGTAGACGCCCGGGGCTGGGTGGGTCATCATTCCCGCGGGCTTGTTTACCACCAGCAGGTCCTGGTCTTCATGGAGCACCTCGAGGGGGATCGCCTCGGGGGCCACCGTGGGTGGGCTAGGGGG
>NZ_QWKZ01000115.1 GCF_003574085.1 Meiothermus luteus
CTCTGGAGGAAGCCGTGGGGAGGGGGGTGGGAGGCATCACACGGGAGACGGGGTAGGAGTGTATAAGGTAAGAGGTTCGGATCACGGAACCGCGTAAGTTCGCTTGGGATGATGGCAACGCCAGGGCCCACTACCACTCCTCCATGCGGGGTGGGTTGATGAAGAGCAAGATGACGATAAGCAGGGGGAGGAAGGGAAAAGCCCAGTCAAAGTAGACGCCGAGGTATCCGGCCAGGTCCCGCTCCTGTATCAGCTTGAAACCTTCTATGCCTCCGTAATAAAAAGTCGTGATGAAAGTTTCACTCTTCCAGCCAAGCTTGTCAGTGAGAATGGGGCCTAGATAAAACTGAGCTATCGCTAGAGCGAAGGTGGCCAGAAAAGCCCAAAAGAACCTCCGCAAGCCTTCTTCCAACAGGACGATGGCATACCGTAGGGAACCCTTCTTTTTCCACAGCATCACTCACTGCCCCTTGCTCAAGGATTCTACCCAAACCAGCCCGACTGCCACTCGGTCCGCACGAACCCTTCCATAACCGTACCGCAAACCTCCCTAAATCAGCGGGGTTCTGTTCCCCTCGGACGGGTCCAGAACCTTGAGCCAGCGGATGAAGTATAGGTTCGAAAGACCTGCACCAAGGTGTTCAGAGCTCATAAACCCAAAACCAACGATAAAGTAATCTGGATCCTGGCCCAAAAGCAAGAACACAAGGCCTCCTCCCATGCCCATGCTTATGCTCAAGACTGCAGCCAGGAATAGGCCCCACCAAAAACCAAACCGCCGGAAGAAGTAGCGGGCAATCGAATTCGACTCAACCTCCGGGCCGTAACGGACAACGGCCCACCGGGTGGTGATGGCATCCAGGCAAAACCCCAGCAGGTAGACGAGAAAGGCAAGGGCGAGCTGCAGGGGGAGAGGGGTGGGGACGAGGGAGATGGCAATGAAGAGCGACATGCCGACGCCGTAGGTGACGCTGTAGATGACTATGCCTGTTCCGCCAGAGTCCGTAGGCCCATGGGCCACCTCCCTTAGACTTGGTCAAAGTTTAGCCCGCCCCCGCGTGGCCTTCAAGGGCTTCCCAGAGGGCGAGGATGACCGGATGGAGGAGGGAAAAGGTCTTTGGGGTGGGGCGGAGCCACGTGCCCTCCACCTGGAGGAGCCCCGCTTCGGCCAGCTCTTGGGCTTTTCCTCTAGGGTGACCTTAGCCGCGAGGTCGCCTTTGGCGAGGTCTTGGCCCTGAAGGAGGATAAAGAGGGCGAGAGTGAGGCGTTCGGCCAGGGTGGCCTTTTGATGCTAGGGTTTCTGCGTCAAGGTAGTAAGTCAGCCGGAAGCTATGTTCTGGGGGTGCTCGCGGTGAGCTTCCATAGCGCCCCCCTCTTTTTTCACACCCAAGGGCTTCGGATCAAGTAGCACACGAGGGAATGTGTTGACCGATTACACCCCCTTGACTAAAAGAAGCACTCCGGCTACTATTTGCCTTGGCCCTGAGCCGGGATGGCGGAATTGGTAGACGCGCATGATTCAGGGTCATGTGCCCGTAAGGGTGTGCAGGTTCAAGTCCTGTTCCCGGCACCAAGCCACCCCCCCAAAGGGGGGGTTTCCTTTGGGTGCGTCTTTACCCTCTCATCAAAGGGTGGTAGACTGGCCCTGGATAGGGCTCCCGGGAGACCAGGGGGGTGGGTCGCAAACCCACCCCCCTCGCTTGGGAACGAGGAGGTGAGGCGTGGGGCAGGACTACTCCCTCGAGCAGATTGTGGTGGAGGTGCTCCACCCGTTGGGCTACGAGGTGCTGGAGGTGGGGCTTAGGCCCTCGGGGCGTTCGCGGGTGCTTTTGGTGAGGATTGAGCGCCGGGACGAAACGCCTATCACGGTAGCCGACCTCGAGCGGGCCAGCCAGACCCTCTCGAGCCACCTAGACCGGTACGACCCCATTGCGGGCAAGTACCTTTTACAGGTTGAATCCCCTGGCCCCCAGCGCCCCCTGCTCACCGCCCGCCACTTTGAGCGCTTTGCGGGGCTCAAAGTCCGGGTGCGCAGCCCGGAGGGCAGTTTTACCGCCCGGGTCAAAGGGGTACAGGAGGACCAGGTGGAGTTTGAACTGGACAACCAGGAAACCCGCCGGCTGAAGGTCGGCAGCTTCAAGGCCAACCTAGCCGAGTGGCCAGAACAGCCCAGATAAGGAGGAAGACCCGTGAACAAGGAATTCGTAGACGCTCTAGCCCAGGTCGCCCATGAGCGAGGGGTCACCGCCGAGGAGCTCATTCAAAACTTTGAGGAGGCCCTGCGGCTCGCCTACCTGAGGCAAAAGGGCTACCGCACCAGGAAGGACGGCGAGGAAGAGGGCAAAGGCCCCATCGTGGAGGTTCACCTAGACCCCCAGATGGGCACCTTGGAGGTGCTCGAGGTCAAGCGGGTGGTTGAGAAGGTCCAAGACCCTGAGAAAGAGATTGACCTGGAAACCGCAAAGCAGTACGACCCCGAGGTTTCCATAGGCGAGGAGATGGAATTCCCAGTAGACCCTGAGGAGTTCAGCCGAATCGCCATTCAGATTGCCAAGCAGGTGCTCACCCAAAGGCTCAAGGAGGCCGAGCGCACCCGCGTCCACAACGAGTACAAGGACAAAGAAGGCGAAGTGGTCACCGGAACCGTGGCCCGGGTAGACAACCGCGGCAACGTCTATGTGGAGCTGGGTCGGGGTGAGGCGCTCATGCCGCCTAAGGAGCAGATTCCCACCGAACGCTACTACCCAGGCCAGCGCATTAAGGTCTACCTCAAGCAGGTGCAGCGCTCCTCCAAAGGCCCCAGCCTGCTGGTCTCGCGGGCCCACGAGGAGCTGCTGCGCTATTTGCTGCGCCAGGAGGTTCCCGAGATTGCCGAGGGCATCGTGGAGGTCAAGGCCATCGCCCGGGAACCGGGGAGCCGGAGCAAGGTGGCGGTGATGAGCCACAACCCCAACGTAGACCCCATTGGGGCCTGCATCGGCCACAAAGGGCAGCGTATCCAGTCGGTATCGGCGGAGCTAGGCCGCGAGCGGGTGGACATCATCCAGTGGAGCCCCAACCCCAAGGAGTTCATCCGCAATGCCCTCTCCCCAGCAACGGTCGGCGAAATTACCCTAGAGACCCGAGAGGACGGGAAGAATCGAGCTCGAGTGGTGGTGGCCAAGGACCAGCACTCCTTGGCCATTGGAAAATCGGGGCAGAACGTGCGGCTGGCCTCCAGGCTCACCGGCTACGAGATTGATTTTGAGGAGGCCGAGGAGATTACCGACCTAGACGCGGCCATTCTCAAAGCCGCCGAAAAAGAAGAAGCCCTCCGGGCCTCCCAAAACGCCAGAGAACGCTTTGACAGCCTGTTCAAAGACGGCGAGTAGCCCATGCCCGGCAAGCACATTCCCATTCGCCAATGTGTGGCCTGCCGAACCCGCAGGCCCAAGCGCGAACTCTTGCGGATTGTGCTGGGCGAAGCAGGGCCGGTAATTGACCCCACCGGGCGCCGGCCCGGCCGCGGGGCCTACGTCTGTCCGGACAACCCCGAGTGCTGGAGTGAAAAGAAGCTACGGCGCTTCGCCGGGGCCAAAGCCACCGAGCTCTCCCAGGCTTTGCGAACGCTTTTAGAGGGCCTTCTTCCTAGGCCCTCTTAGAGGAGGTTTACATGGCAAAAATTAGAATCTATCAGCTCGCCAAAGAGCTGGAGATGTCCAACGAAGAGCTCCTGAAAATTCTTGACGATATGGGCGTGGCCTACAAGTCGCACGCCAGCACGCTGGAGGAAGACACCGCCCAAGCGGTCAAAGAGCTCATCGGGGAACAGCGGGTGGCCGAGGCCGCCCGAAGGGCCGAAGAGGCCCGCAAGGCCATCCCCCCACGGCCCCCGGTGGTGGTAATCATGGGCCACGTAGACCACGGCAAAACCAGCCTGCTGGACTACCTGCGCAAAAGCCGCATCGCTGAGAAGGAGGCCGGAGGAATTACCCAGCACGTCGGGGCCTTTGAGGTCAAGACCGAGGGCGGCACCGTGGTCTTCATTGATACCCCGGGGCACGAGGCCTTCACCACCATACGGCAGAGGGGGGCTAAGGTCGCCGACATCGCCGTCATCGTAATCGCCGCAACCGAAGGGGTCATGCCACAGACCAAGGAGGCCATCGCCCACGCCAAAGCCTCAGGGGCCAAGATCATCTACGCGGCCAACAAGATGGACCTCCCCGGGGCGGATATAAACCGGGTCTACCAAGACCTGATGCAGATGGGCATTGTCCCGGTGGCCTATGGCGGTGATGCCGAGGTGCTGCCCATCTCAGCCAAGACCGGCCAGGGCATACCCGAGCTTTTGGAGACCATCCTGCTCATCGCTGAACTCGAGGACCTGCGGGCCGACCCTAAGGCCGAGGCCCAGGGGGTCATTCTAGAATCGCGCATGGATAAGCAGGCCGGTGCGCTGGTAAGCCTGCTGGTGCAGCAGGGCACCCTGCGGGTGGGCGACTACGTGGTGGCTGGGGAGCACTGGGGCAAAATTCGGGCCATGTCCGACGCCGACGGAAAGCGGCGCAGCGAGGCCGGCCCCGGCAGCGCGGTGCAGGTGCTGGGCTTCTCGGAGCTGCCGGTGGCCGGAGAGACCTTTTTCTGGGTGCCCGACCAGGTGGCCGCCAAAGAGATTACCGAGGAGCGCATTGAGGAGCGCAGGGCCCGGGAAAGCCAGGCCGAGGCCGGAAGGACCCGCAACCTGGCCGACCTAATGCGCCGGATGCGCGAGAGTGAGCAGAAGGAAATCAACCTAATCCTGCGCGCGGACACCCAAGGCTCGCTGGAGGCCATTCAAAACATCCTGAGCAAGGAATCCGGGGATGAGGTCAAGGTAAACGTCCTGCTGGCGGCAGTAGGGGCGCCCAGCGAATCAGACGTACTGCTGGCCTCCACCGCCCACGGGGCCATTCTCTCCTTCAACGTCAACCCCAGTGGTTCTGTTCGCAAGATGGCCGAGCAAAAGGGGGTGCCCCTGCAGAGCTTCCGCGTCATCTATGAGTTGATAGACGAGATTCGCCGGATGGTCAAGGGCCAGCGGGAACCGGTGTTCAAAGAGGAGGTGCTGGGCACCGCCGAGGTGCGGGCCATCTTCAAGCTTTCGCGGGGCACCGTGGCGGGCTGTATGGTGACCACCGGCAGGATTACCCGCAACGCGGACATCCGGGTGCTGCGCAAGGGCAAAGAGGTCTGGAGAGGAAAAATAGAGAGCCTAAGGCGCCTAAAGGACGATGTGCGGGAGGTGAGCCAGGGATTTGAGTGCGGGGTGATGCTCGAGGGGTTCGCCGACTTTCAGGAAGGGGACATTCTGGAAGCCAGCCAGCGGGTTGAGGTGACTGCCGGTTAGGATGTTTACGCGTGGGCTCCTCCTGGTGGTGCTGGCCCTCATGGGCCTGGGACCGGGGCTTTTCTGGTCGCCCAAAAGCCCTGGGGAGGGCGGGTTGTCCCAAGGTTTTAGCCCAGCCCCTCTGCCCCAGCCCCTCCTGGAGGCCAAAGCCAAGCCGGTCCCACAGGGCCTGGGGGTTCCAACCGCCTCAGGACAGGCCCTAGCCCCAGCCCAGCCGGCCCCCTCCCCCTTCTGGCGGCCCGTGGCCTGGACCGCTCGCTGGCCCCAGCGGCTTTACCTGGTTTACGGCCGGCTGCAAACCGATGGCGGCTAGGCACCGGATGAGAAGCGCTCAGCACAAGGCACAAGTCTGCGTCTTTTCGGAACCAAAAGTTCCCCGGCTCGCCGCAAGTCAGCAGCCCTCCTCTTTAGGAGAACCCCTATGACCAACCGTCAGTGGAAAGCCTTTTTCCTCATAGCCCTGTTCGTAGCGGCCCTGGTGGGCCTATTCCGCCCCTGGGAGCCGCGCGACCCTAAAAACGCCTTTCTGCCCCGCGACGGGCTCATCCGGCTGGGCCTAGACCTGCAGGGGGGTCTGCGCATCACCCTGCAAGCGGTGGGCCAAAGCCCCGATGCCCAGACCGCCCGCAGCGAGATTGAGGTGGCCCGCACGGTCATTGAAAACCGGGTTAACGCCATCGGGGTGGCCGAGCCTTTGGTGCAGATTCAAGGCAACGACCGGATTATCGTGGAGCTCCCCGGCCTCAAGCAAGACCAGCAGCAGCGGGCCCTAGACCTGATTGGGCAGACCGCGAGGCTCGAGTTCCGCATCGTGAACCCCGGGGCCACCGGCCTCACCGTGGCCCAGATCAACGACCAGCTCAGGAACTCGGGGCTTTCTGGAAGTGAGCTGGCCGCCCGCCGGGCCGAGCTAGAAAAGAGTCTGTACAAGCTGGAGGACCTAGGCCCACCCCTCCTCACCGGAACCGACCTGCGCACGGCCAGCGCCACCTTTGACCAGTTTGGCCGGCCCCAGGTTTCCATGGAGTTCACCCCAGAAGGGGCCAAAAAGTTTGAGGAGGTTACCCGGGCCAACATAAACCGCCAGCTTGCGGTGGTGCTGGACGATAAGGTCTACACCGCACCGGTCATCCGCAGCGCCATCCCCGGAGGCCAGGCGGTAATTGAGGGGCTATCCAGCGTGCAGGAAGCCTCGGACATCGCCTTGGTACTGCGCTCAGGCTCGCTGCCGGTGAAGCTCGAGGTAGCCGAGACCCGGGCCATTGGCCCTACGCTTGGCCAGGACGCCATCGCGGCCGGCATAAGGGCCGGGGTTATCGGAGCAGTGCTTCTCTTCGCGCTGCTCTTTGCCTACTACGGCTTCTGGATGGGCCTGGTGGCCGCACTGGGCCTCCTTTACACCGCTGTGCTGCTCCTGGCCTCCATCTCCCTGCTCCAGGCCACCCTCACCCTACCCGGCATCGCCGGGCTTATCCTGACCCTGGGGGCTGCTGTAGACGGCAACGTGCTCTCCTTTGAGCGCATCAAGGAGGAGCTCAAGCTTGGCAAAAGGTTCCGCCAGGCCATCCCAGGCGGCTTCTCCCATTCCATCATCACCATCCTAGACGTGAACATGTGCCATCTGCTGGCCGCAGCGGCCCTCTACCAGTACAGCACCGGGCCGGTGCGGGGCTTTGCCGTGATGCTGGCCTTAGGGGTAGTAACCTCGGTCTTCTCCAACCTGGTCTTCAGCCGCTGGCTGCTGGAAATCATCGCCGACCGGCGGGAGGTGCGGCCCCCTTACTGGCTCTGGGGAACCCGGATTGACTTTCTCAAAGCTGCCCGCTACGTGACCGCGGCCTCGCTGGGGCTGGCGGTAGTGGCCGTCGGGGTTGTCTTCACCAAGGGCTTCAACTATGGCATTGACTTTACCGGGGGCACCGCCTTCACCATCCGGGTGCCGGAGAACATCCGGGCCGAACAAATCCGCAGCTTCCTAGACGGGGCGGGCATCGCTGAGGTAAAGGGGGCCGAGTCGGTCATCACCTCGCTCTCCAGCGTCGCAGGCAACGAGTACTCCGTCCGGGTACGCCAGATAAGCGAGGCCGAGCGAATTGAGCTCGAGCGCAAATTCCAGGAGAGCCTAGGGGCCACCGTACTGCAGTCGGAAACCGTAGGCCCGGCCATTGGGGCTGAGCTACGGCGCAACACCGTCTACGCGGTGCTGATTGGGCTAGCCCTCATCTTGATTTATGTGGCCTTCCGCTTTGACTGGGTGTTCGGGGTAGCCAGCGTAATCGCGGTGGGGCACGACGTGGCCATCGTAGCCGGGATGTACAGCCTGCTGGGGCTCGAGTTCTCCATTCCCACCGTGGCGGTCCTCCTCACCATCGTGGGCTTCTCCATCAATGACTCGGTGATTATCTCCGATCGCATCCGGGAAAACCTCAAGCTCATGCGAGGCAAAAGCTACTACGAGGTTGTCAACGCCTCCATCAACCAGACCCTCTCCCGCACGCTTATGACCTCGCTCTCCACCATGCTACCCATCCTGGCCCTTCTGTTCCTAGGCGGTCCGGTGCTGCGGGACTTTTCCCTGGCCATCTTCGTAGGCTTTATCGTGGGCACCTACTCCTCAATCTACGTGGTCTCGGCGCTGGTGGTTTGGTACAAAACCCGCGAACAGGCTAGAAAAACCCGCCCCAAAGCAGCTTAAGAATGCCCCATACC
>NZ_QWKZ01000116.1 GCF_003574085.1 Meiothermus luteus
CCCTCGGTGACCCCGCCCACCACCTCCCAAGGCCGGCGCACCGGCCCAAAAAGGTTTGGGGAGAGGCCTAGGTAGTCCAGGACCTCCCCAAGCCAGGCTCCTTCTGGTTCCCAGAGCCCGGACTCCAGGGCCCAGTTGGCCTCCTGGTAGCGGACGCCCGTGAGCCGGAAGGTAATGTGCTCGTAGGAGCCGGCAATCCAACGGGCGGCCGAAAGCACCTCCGGCTCGTGGCGTTGGAGCCAAAGGAGCTTGGGCCCCAGCACCTGCTGGTTCCAGGTGGCCCCCGTCCGGGAAAAGAGCCAGGTGTCCCCGAAGCGCTCCTTAAGCTCGCGGATCTCGTGCACCGCCCGGGCGTCGTTCTGCTGCAAGGAGGGGCGGAGGGGCCTGCCCCCTTCGTCGTGGAGCACCAGGGCGGGGACCATGCCCGAAACCCCCAGGGCGCGGAGACCGCGGGGGTCCCTGCCGGCCAGGGCTTGGGCGGTGGCGGCGAGAAACCCGCGCCACCAGTCCTCGGGGTCTTCCTCGGCGTATCCAGGGGCCGGGTTCCGCAGGCTGTGGGGGTGCTCCCCCTGTCCAAGAACCTCTCCCCCCGCTCCCAGCAAGAGGGCCTTCACGGCCGTGGTCCCCACATCCACGCCCAGGACCATCACCGCCCCCTCCACTTGCGCACGATTTCCATGAAGCTCCTAGCCCGCTCGGGGTCCACCTCGTTCCAGGTAACCCCGTCCCGCTTGAGGGCCGTGCCCACGATGACGCCGTCCGCCACCTCTAGGATCTCCGCCACCGTTTCGTGCCGCACCCCCGTGTTGGCCAGCACGGGAACCTGGGGCAGGGCCGCCTTCACCGCCCGCAGGTGGTCCAGGCTCACCCCCTCCCCCGTCATGGGCCCGGAAACCAGGATGGCATCGGCCAAGCTGGAGAAGACGGCGCTCTTGGCCCGCTCGGGGAGGCTACGACCGTCCAAGGGGGAAGCGAACTCGGCGGAAACGTTGTAAAGGAGAAAGAGGTCCTGCCTCTGGAGACGTTTCCGGTATCGCAGGGCCTCCGCCGCCCGGCCCTCCCAGATTCCCATATCCGACCCGTAGGCGCCGGTGAAGATCTCCCGGGCGAACCGGGCACCCGTGGCGGCAGCCAGGGCCATGGTGGCCAGGGGATCCCAGAGGACGTCCACCCCAAAGGGCAGGCGGATCGCTTCCCGAAGGCGGCCGATCACGTAGGCCATGGTGGCGGTGCTGGCGGGGTCCACCCGGAGCTCGTAGGGGCGGTCGTTCTCGTTGCCGAACATCACCGCATCCACCCCCGCCTCCTGGAGGGCCAGGAGGTCCCGCCGCGCCGCCTCCACGATGCCCTCGAGGTCCCCGTCGTAAAGCGGCGTGCCCGGCAGGGCCTTAAGGTGCACCATGGCGATCACCGGCTTCCTGCCAAAGAGAGCTTCAAACCGCTCCACTCACCACCTCCACCTTCACCAGGGCCTCGAGGGCAGGGTCCTTTAGATCCGTCACCACCCGATCCAAGGCAGAAAGGGACGTCACAAATGCTGGCGCTCTCTTGCCCCACTTGCTCCCGTCCGCCAGAAGGACGGTCTTGCGGCTTACCGCCATGGCCTTCCGCTTGACCGCTGCCTCCTCAAAGGTATGGTTGGTCACGCCCTCGGCATCGAAGGCGTCGGCTCCCAAGAAAAAGAGGTCAGCCCGTACCCGTTCCAAGAGTTCCTCTACCCATGGGCCTACGAGGCTGTAGAAGCCATTCCGTGCCCGGCCTCCTACCAGGAGGACTTCCGTCTCCCCTTGGGCTAGGGCTTGGGCTAGGGGAATATCGAGAACTACTGCTCTTATCGGCTTTCCCGCTAGAAGCCGGGCTAGGGCTAAGGTGGTGGTCCCAGAATCCAGGACGATGGTGGCTCCATCGGGGACCAGGGGCATCGCCCTTTGGGCGATGGCTAGCTTGACTCCCTGGTGCCGAGCGAGCTTTACCGCGTAGGGCGGTTCCCCTTCGGGCAGGAGGGCACCCCCGTGTTCTCTTTGGAGGAGGCCCTGACCGGCTAGGGTTGCTAGATCACGGCGCACGGTGGCCTCGGATACCCCGAGGCGCTTGGCTAGCTCCTTGGTGCTCATCCCTCCGTGTTGGCGTATCAGGTGGAGGAGATTCTGGTGCCTTAGGCTGGGCAAGGGCATTTTGTGTGATAATAAGCGAATATGAGCGAAAATGTCAATATGACAGACTTGCGATACCGAAATGAGGCTTCAGGCGGGGTCTTGGGCTGCGGGAGAGAACAAGATGGCCTCTCTCACCCCTGCTTGCGGGCTGAAGTCCTTTTTACGCTAGGGGATCCGCGACGATGTTTTCAGGAGGGGTGCTGTTCCCTGATTTTTGGGAACCCGCGCCCGGTTTGCACAGGTTCAGCCCCAATCCAGGGCTAGTTTGTTGCGGGTTTCGGCCGGTGAAAGCTCGGCGCTGGGGGCACCCGCTGGGCCCCGCTCCCAGTTGGGGGCAACCTCAAAGCAGGGTGTCCAGGAGAATCACCGCCAACATGCCCAGGCTCACCCCCACATTGGCCTGGAAGAAAGCCTGGTCCACCCGGCTCAGGTCGTGGGGTTGCACCAGCCGGTGCTCGTACCAAAGCAGCGCCCCTACCCCCAGCACCCCCAGGTAGTAGGCCCAGCCTGCCCCGCTCAGCACCCCGGTAAGCAGGAAAAGCCCAAAGGTGAGGGCGTGGGAAAAGCGGGCTATCCGCAGTGCCCGGGGGATGCCGAAGCGGGCTGGGATGCTGTGGATGCCGCTCGAGCGGTCAAACTCGTAGTCCTGGGTGGCGTAGAGGATGTCAAAACCGGCCAGCCAAAAGGCTGTGCCGGCCCAAAGGGCGAACAACGCTGGTTCAAACGCACCCGTGACCGCAATCCAACCCCCAGCGGTGGCCGCCCCCACGGTGAGGCCCAGCCAGAAGTGGCACAGCCAGGTGAAGCGCTTGGTGTAGCTGTAGCCCACCAGGAAGAACACCGCCACCGGCAGTAGCTGGACCGTCAGAGGGTTTAGGTTGAAGGCGGCCAGGCCCAAAAGGAGCAGGCCGGCCAGGGCCAAGGCCAGCACCTCGAGGGGCTGCACCAACCCCCGGGGAAGGTGCCGCCCGGCGGTGCGGGGGTTGGCGGCGTCAATGTGGCGGTCAATCAGGCGGTTGAGGGCCATAGCGCCGGTGCGGGCCCCCACCATGGCGACCGTTACCCAGGCGAAGGTGTCCCATCCCGGCCATCCCCGGGCGGCCAGCAGCATTCCTCCATAAGCGAAGGGTAGAGCGAAAAGGGTGTGCTCAAAGCGCACCAGTTCCAGGTAGGTTCTAAGGCGGCTTAGGGCCAGCATACGCTGTGCTAAGTTTACCCGCTGGCCTGGCCTGGAATAGGGCCTAGTCCTCCCCCCGGGCTACCGGTCGGCTGGGGTCCGAGACCCAGTCGCTCCAGGAACCCTTGTACAGCCGGGCGGGCTTTCCGATGAGGTGCAAAGCCAGAAGGTTAACCGCTGCCGAGACCCCCGAGCCGCAGTACACCACTATCTCTCCCGAAAGTCCGGTGAACCGCTCAGCCTGGGCCCCTGCCGGTTTGAAGCGACCCGAGGCCTCCAGGGCTTCCTGCCAGTAGCGGTTGATGGCCCCTGGGATGTGCCCGGCCACAGGGTCCAAGGGCTCCACCTCGCCCCGATAGCGCTCCGGGGCCCGCGCGTCTACCAGGACCGTTCCGGATGGCCGATGAGCGACAAACTCCGCGTCCACGACCCATTCGGGTTGAGGATTGGGGGTGAAGATGGCTGGGGTGGGCGGGGTGGGCTTGTGGCTGAGGGGCAGGCCGGCGGCTTTCCAAGCGGTGATGCCCCCGTCCAGCACCGCCACCCGCTCGTGGCCCAGCCAGCGCAGCAGCCACCATAGGTAAGGGGCGAACATACCCCCCTCGGGCGGGGCGTCGTAGGCCACCACGTGGTGGGTATTGTCTATGCCCGCCTGCCCTAGGGTGGCGGCGAGAACCTGGGGGTCGGGCAGCGGGTGCCGGCCGCCCTTCCGGTCGGGCCGCGGAGGGGCGCAGAGGTCCCGCTCCAGGTCCAGGAAGACCGCTCCTGGGATATGCCCAGCCAGGAAGGCTTGGCGGCCTGCTTGGGGGTCTTGCAAGGAGAAACGGCAGTCCACGATGCGGATTTCCGGGTCGTGAAGGTGGTGCTGCAGCCAGTCCACGTCTACCAAAGGGCCCATGCCCCAAGTGTATGCCCCCTTGCAGGGGCTTTGAAGGGGAGATTGAGGCTTGACAAGCCCCAGGGCCCGCCCCATAGTTAGTCGCGTGGAGGGATGGCTGAGTGGTTGAAAGCGGCGGTCTTGAAAACCGCTGTAGGCGTGAGCCTACCGGGGGTTCGAATCCCTCTCCCTCCGCCACCTGGGCTGGGTGCTTCAAATCGGCGGTTTTTGTGCTAGAGTATCGTGTGCGGTTTTGGGTTACCCCCAGAACCCCACCCCGCGGAGGGGTGGCCGAGTGGCTGAAGGCGGCGGTTTGCTAAACCGCTATAGGGAGATAAACTCCCTATCGGGGGTTCGAATCCCCCCTCCTCCGCCAGAGCAAAAGGCCAGGGACGCTCCTGGCCTTTTTACTTTCGCTTTTTCCTTCGCTTAGGCAAGGCCTCTACGGGGCTCGAGGCCCAGGCCCGCTTTAGCCAGCGCAGGGCCCAGACCGAGGCCAGCAAAAGCCCCGTGGAGGTCCCAAAGGCGGCCAGGCTAACCCACAGGAGGCTTGGGTTGATCTGCACCCCTGGAGATGGCTGCACGGGCTGGCCCGCCCAAAGGGCAGGAGCGTAAGGCCACAAGCGCAAGAGGGTAAGGCCAGACAGCAGGGCTACGATGCCCGCCAGGATGGCCAAGGCCAACAAAAAGGCCCACAGGAGCCCTCTTTGGGCCTCCCGGATGGCTTTGGGGTCTGGGTCTTTCAGCGCCATACGCCCGCCTCAATTTGGACCACCTTGCCCACCCCAGGGGTCTCGAGGCCTGCTAGGATGGCCTGGGGTAGGCTTTCAGCATAAGCCAGAAGCGCCTCCCGACGGCGGGTGTCCAGCTCGGCGTGCCACTCGTCCACCAGCAGCAAGGGGGCCTCGTCGTAGTGCGCCCAAAGCAGGCGGTGCTCGGCCAGCCGCAAGGCCAGCGCGATGCTGCGGCACTCCCCTCGGCTGGCAAACCGAGCCGCCTCCCGGCCCGACAGGAGGACCCGGAGGTCGTCGCGGTGGGGGCCCACGCTGGTAGAACCGCGCAGCAGGTCTTCGGGAAGGCAATGCTCCAATGCCTCCAGTAGGCGCTCTGGGGCTGCGGTTTCGGACAGCTCTAACTGCAGCTCGCCCGGGGCCAGCTCGCGGTAGGCCTCGCGGGCCAGGGGGGCGAGCCGGTTGAGCATGCGGCGGCGCAGGCCAAGGATCTCACTGCCGTACTTGGCTAGTTCGGCATTCCAGATTTCTAGACCCGAAGGCGGAGGCCTGCTCACCCTTTCTCCGCCCTGGCGCAGGCCGGCCTTGAGCAAGGCGTTGCGCTGCTGCAAGGCGCGGTTGTACTGGCTCAGCATGGCCCGGTAACGGGCTGAGAAGCGCGAGAGCAAGACATCCAAAAATCGGCGCCGCTCATCGGGGGGGCCCAGGACCAAGGCCAGGTCGTCGGGGCCCAGGCGCACCGCTCCAGGTAGCTGGGCCAGCTCGCGCAGGGTGGTGGGGGCCTCGTTTAGGCGGTGTTCGCGGCCTTCTTGGGTCAAGCGGGCCTCGAGCCGGCTCTGGCCGAACTGGGTTTCCACCTCCGCGTATAAGAAGGCCTGGCTTTTTCCAAAGGCGATGCGCTCGAGGGCGCCGTTGCGCAGCTCCCCCCCCAGCACCAGCTCAATGGCCTCCAGGAGGTTGGTCTTGCCCTGGGCGTTGCCCCCCACGATGGTGGTCAGCCCCTCCCCGGGGACGAAGACCGGGGTGGCCAGGTTGCGGAAGTTTTTCTGCTTGAAGCGCAGGAGACGCACCTTGTACTAAGCTAAAAGCCCGGGCGCCTGGAGACAAGCCCATTGCCCACCGGTGGCCCTGCCTAGAGCTCTTGCCCGTGCAGCTCTTGGGAAAGCTGGGCCAGGCGGGTGACGCTCTGGTCTAGTTCGTCCAGCACGATGAGCAGGTCCAGGTGGGCCAGGGTGGTGGCCCGGCTCTCGGTGCGGCCCTGCTCCAGGCGCTCCAGGTGGGAGCGGCGTAGCTCGAGCAAAAAGCGCTGCATCCCTTCCCGCCCGGCGGTGACCTGGACGGCCAGGGTGGTGTTGCCCGTAGCCAGCGCGGTCAAGCAGACCCGCAGCCGCTCCAAGAGCCGCTTTGCGGCCTCGCACAGCTCACCCCGGCCTTCCCGGGAGAACTCCAGGTTTTGGGCATAAAGCCTCTCCTGCTTGCGCAGGATTCGCCGGACTTGATCGCCCATGTGCTCGATTTCGCTGGCCGCCGTCATCAAGGCCAGGGGGGCGTTGCCGGGGTGGCGGGCGGAGAGCTCGCTTAGGTAAAGAACGATGCTACGTGCCAGCTGATCCACTTTCTCCTCTCGGCGGGCCACCTCGGCGGGGTTTCCGTTGCCCTGCCCCAGGATTTTCACCGCATCCCCAAGCATTTCCAGAATCTGGTCACCGATGCGGCCCACTTCTCGCAAGGCCAGGCTCGAGGCCAGCTCCCGGGAGTCTAGGGCATCGGCGGAGAGGTATCTAGGGCTGATTTGCCGCTCGTTGTCGGGAAGCAGCCTGCGCATCAGGCGGTCTATGGGGTGGAGCAGGGGCAGTACCCAGAAGGAGGCCAGGAGGTGGTACAACAGGTGTCCTTGAGCCACCGCCCCTTCGGGGCCGAGCCCTACCAGCCGGGCCAGCTTTTGGCTGAGCTCGCTGAAACCTGGCAAGAAGAACACAAAAGGAAGGGAAAACAGAACCTTCCAGCCCAGGTGGGCAAGGGCCACCCGCAAGGTCAGGGGGGAGCGGTTCCACCCCGCCACCGCCAAGACCATCCCCGAGCCAGCCCCGCCCCCTAGGGTCAGCAGCAGGGCGGTGGGAAGGCTCAGGGCGCTGGAGGCGGTTAGGGCCAAGGCCAGGGCCGCCACCGCGTTGGCTGAGCCCAGTAGGGCGGCCAGGACAAAGCCGAGCGACCATGGCCAAAACCAGGTTCCCTCTAGGCCCTCCCTGAGGAGCGAGAAGAGCTCAGAGTGGACCAGCGGCAAAAACCCTTGGGTCATCAGGGAAAGGCCCAAAAGCAGCATCCCTAAGCCCGAAAGGCCCTCCCCCCAGGTCCTAAAGCGCCGCAAGAGTGCGAGGGCAAACCCTACGCCTAGGATGGGCAGGGCCAGGGCCCCCAGGGGGGTTGCCGCCAGCAGCAGGGCTAGGGTGGCGCCCGCCTTGGCGGACAGCCCCAGCACCAAGGCCGTGGTGAAGCCGGCGATGCCCAACTCGGCCAGCCCCATGGCGGTCAGGCTCAAGGCGGTGCTGTTGAGGGTCAAGGCCCCTACCAAGACCCCCGCCAGCCAGGCCCGCCCCCAGTGGGCGGTGGCCCAGGTCAGGACGCGCCGGGCCGGGCCTCCCATCGCCGCCCCCAAGGAGGTTGAAAGGAGGGCCAGTCCCCTCACCAGAAGCGCTAGACCACCCAGGGCTTCCAACACCGAAGGTTCTCCTGAAAAGCCAGGCCCGGTTGGCAGTATAGGCGCATTGCGGGCTCGAGTCTACTCGATAAGATGGCCCCATGAGCGCTGAAATGGTGGCGGTGGCCCTGGCCCTGCTCTCGGCCCTGTCCTGGGGAGCAGGCGACTTTAGCGGTGGGGTGGCGGCCCGGAGGCTCAGTCCTTACCGGGTTGCCCTTCTGGTGCACCTCACGGGTTTTTTGTTTTTTGTTCTTATGGCTCTCGGAAGGCGCGAGGGCCTGTACCCTTCAGACCTGCTGTGGAGCCTGGGGGCTGGAGCCGCGGGGTGCTTGGGGTTGATCTTTCTCTATCGGGCCTTTCAGGCTGGGCAGATGGGCTTGGCCGCTCCGGTGGCCGGGGTGGTGGGGGCTTCTTTGGCCGCGCTGGTGGGGG
>NZ_QWKZ01000117.1 GCF_003574085.1 Meiothermus luteus
CGCCCCAGGGGTGGCTGAGCGGGCCGCTCGGAACGCGGAGGGGCGCTGGGGGGTGCGGGTCTGTGGGGTGCACGATGGGTACTTCTCGGATGAGGAGCAGGTGTTGAAGGCCATCCGGGCAGCCCGGCCAGACCTGCTGGTGGTGGGAATGGGGGAGCGGCAGGACACCTTCATCCACCGCCACAAGGCCCGCCTAGCGGCCAAGGTGGCCATCGGGGTGGGCGGCATGATTGATGTGCTGGCCGGGGAGGTGCGGCGGGCGCCGCGTTGGGCCCAGCGGATGGGGCTGGAGTGGCTGGTGCGCATTGCCTCTGACCCCAGGCGCTGGCGGCGCTTTCCTAGGCTGCTCCGGTTCGTCTGGATGGTCTTGGCCGAGGCCGGTCAACGGAAGAGTCCTCCCGGGGGCTCGTAGGGACCAGCCACAAACTCCCCCATGCCCCGGGCCAGCACCGGCACCCCCCGCCAGCTGCCGGTGCCCACCACCGGGCCTTCCCAGTAGACCACCCGGGTGGAGGCGCTGAGCAGCTCCTGCTCCTTCCGCAGGGGCTCCAGCCGGAGCGAAAGACCTTCAGCCTCCACCGACCAGGCCAGGTCGTAGGTGCGGCCTGAGGGGGAGCTCCAGCTCTCCAAAGGGGTCATGCGCGGGTTGGCAAGAGCCTCTGCCTGCCCTTCTGGGCTGATGGCCGAGGCGGCCACCTGGACCACCTCGCCGCGGGGGTTCTTGACCCGGTAGAGCATCAGGTCGGTTCCGTCAGAGAGGTGCAGGCCAAACCAGTCCCACAGGGCGCTCAGGGCCGTGGGGCTGCCGCTTGGCCCCCCGAGCTGGTCGCCCCACTGGTGGTCCATCCAAGCCTCGCCCTGCACCCTCCGGCCCAGGATACTTCCTTCCAGGGCCATCCGGGTAAAGGAGACGTAGTACATCCGGCCGGTCTCGGCGGTGCCAGAGTAGCCCGGGGGATGCACCACGGCGGGCTTTAGGGGGACGAGCCGCACCTGGATGGGGCCTGCGGTGAGCCGAAAACCGTTGCTTTCCTGCCAGAGCCTCCAGTCGCCCTGTTCAATCCGGAGCGGTGGGTAGGCCACCTGGCTTTCCCCAAAGGGGCGGTCAAAGCGGAAGTCGGAGCGCTCCTCAAAGAGCTTTTGGTTGGCCCTAAGATCAGTTACGGCGATGTGCGAGGCGTGGTAGGGGCCGGGAAAGAAGAGGGCTGGGGTGAGGGGTCCGACCCGCCAGTGCTGCGGCATGTAGGCCTTGAAGAAGGCCCAGTGGAAGGCCAAGCCGGCCTCCGGGAGGTAGGACGAAACATACCACCACTCCAGCGGGGCGTTGTGGGGACCCCAGCTGTCCGGGCTGGGAGGCCGGTGGGGGTCTACCCCCTGCAGCGCGGGTAGGCAGCCGGTGAGCAGGAGCAAGACCAGTATCCAGCGGCGCATGTTCTTAGTCTAGAAATCCCCCGGGGCCCTGGCTGTAGCCGCGCGTAAAATCGGGGCTGTGACCGACACCCACTGCCACCTAGACCACATGGCGCCGGCCGAGGCCGAAGCGGCCATCGCCGCTTCGGCCCACTTCAAGTCCATTCTGACGGTGGGCACCGACCCCGTACGCAACCGCCGGGCCCTGGCCTTCGCCGAGGCCCATCCCCACATCTTCGCCTCGGTGGGCCTGCACCCCACTGAGGCCCACCTGCTCTCGCCTGAGCTGGAGGCCGACCTGGCCCACCTGGCGGCCCACCCCCGGGTCCGGGCCATCGGCGAGAGTGGCCTTGACTACTACTGGACGCCCGAGACCCGCGGGGCCCAGCTAAAGGCGCTGGAGTTTCAGCACCGGCTGGCCCTGGAGCGGGGCCTACCCCTGGTTCTGCACGTGCGCAGCAGGGATGGGCGGGCCGAGCTCGAGCTGGCCGACTGGCTCGAGCAGCACCGGCCGCCCCGGTTCGTGCTGCACGCTTTTGCTGGGCACCCTAGGCTGCTGGAGGTAGGGCTGAGGCTGGGGGGCTACTTCAGCCTAGCCGGGCCCCTTACCTATAAGAAGAACCAGGCCTTGCGGCAGGCTGTTCTAGAGATTCCGCTGGAGCGCCTTCTGGTGGAGACCGATGCCCCCTTCCTACCCCCGGAGCCCCACCGGGGGCAGCGCAACCACCCAGCCTTGGTGCGCTTTACCCTGGCCAAGCTGGCCGAGCTGCGGGGCTTGGACCTAGAGGAGATGGAGCGCATCACCGACCGGAACGCCTGGGCCTTTTTTGCCCTGGGCGAAGGGGCCTCTAGGATTGCTTGACCGCGGGGTCCGGGCCCCGTAAGATGCGGAGCGGGATGCTGCGGACGAGCGACAATTGCTAAAGGTGGGGGTGTCCGGTGGCCCCCGATACCGCGTTGTATCGGGGGCTTTCCCTATAGAGAGTACGTCTGCGCCCATAGGAGCCCACATGTGTAGAGTTCTGGCCCGCGAGATTTCCTCTCACGTCGGAAAAGCCGTCTGCTTGGAGGGTTTTTTGCACTGGAAGCGCGACCTGGGCGGTATCCGCTTCGTCCTCCTGCGGGACCGCAGCGGGGTGGTACAGGTGGTGGTGGACCGGCGCTTTGAGCTGCCCCTGGCCGAGTCCTCAATGAGGGTGGTGGGGCGGGTGGTGGAAAACCCCAAGGCCCCGGGGGGCTACGAGGTGGTGGCGGAGGACTTGGAGTTTTACGCCAAGGCGGTTGAGCCCAGCCCCATTGAGATTCCCAAGGAGGAGTGGCGCGCCAGTCCCGAAACCCTGCTGGAGTACCGCTATGTGAGCCTGCGGGGGGAGAAGGCAAGGGCCCCGCTCAAACTACAAGCGGCGCTGGTGCGGGGTTTCCGCAGCTACCTGGACGCCCAGGGCTTCACGGAAATCTTCACCCCCAAAATCGTCTCGGCGGGGGCCGAAGGGGGGAGCAACCTCTTCGGCGTGGACTATTTTGAGCACCGGGCCTACCTGGCCCAGTCGCCCCAGCTTTACAAGCAGATTATGGTGGGGGTCTTTGAGCGGGTCTACGAGGTGGCCCCGGTCTTCCGGGCCGAACAGCACGCCACCAGCCGCCACCTCAACGAGTACCTTTCCCTAGATGTGGAAATGGGCTTCATCCGCTCGGAAGAGGACGTGATGGCCCTGGAGGAGGAGCTGCTGCGGGCCATGCTCGAGGAGGCCCGCCGCTCGGCGGAATTTGAGGCCAGGCTGCTTGAGGTGGAGTGGCCCAACACCCAGGAGATGCCCCGCCTGGAGCACAAGGAGGCCCGCCGCATCCTGCGGGAGGAGCTTGGCCTGGCGGTGGGGGCCGACCTGAACGAGGAGGCTGAGCGGGCCTTGGGGGCCTGGGCCAAGGAGCGGTGGGGGGTGGACTTCCTCTTCGTCACCAAGTACCCCGAAGCTGCCCGGCCCTTTTACGCCTATCCCGAAGGGGATGGCCTAACCCGGGGCTTTGACCTGCTGTTCAGGGGCTTAGAGATTACCTCCGGCGGCCAGCGCATCCACCAGCACGAGGTCTTGGTGGAGCAGCTCAGGAAGAAGGGCCACGACCCAGCCCAGTTCGCCGGCTACCTGGAGGTCTTTAAGTACGGGATGCCCCCCCACGGCGGCTTTGCCATCGGGGCCGAGCGCCTTACCCAGAGGCTGGCCGGTCTCCCCAATGTGCGCTACGCGCGGGCCTTCCCCCGCGACCGCCACCGGCTCACCCCCTAGGCGGCCTTTTTAGCGCGCGCTGGGTGACCTCCTGCTCTATGCCGAGCTCCAGCCGTATCTTCTCCAACCGCTGGAGCAAGCCTTCCGGGCTCACCCCAAGCTGTTTGGAAAGGGTCTGAATTTTCTCCTGGTCGTAGAGGGTGGCCAGGGTGAGGGCCATGGCCTCGCGGTACTTGGGCCCCAGCATCACCTCCAGGGTCTTGATGCGGAGCTGAATTTCAAACCACTCGAGCTTCTCAGCCTCGTTCGCCATCCCGTCTCCATAGGGGCAGCCCAAACCCGCGGGCCAGCCCAGCAAACACCGCCAATCCTACCAGCCCGCCCCCCAGCAGGGGTAGCAGGTTGGTTAGGAAAGGCCCCGGTGCCCCCAGCCAGACGGCCCCCTGGTGGGCCAGCAGGCCCGCTGGGAGGGCGGCCAGGCTGGTCTTTAGCGTGGCCCGCCGGACCAGGCCCCCCTCCACCATCCCCAGCCGCTCCAGGCGGTGGGTATAGGCGACCAGGCCAACCCAGCCCGCCAAGGCGGTGGCCAGGTTGAGGGCAAAAAGGCCCTGCTCGCGCAGGAGCCAGTAGCCCAGGGTGTTCAGGAGGGCCACCGCCACGGTGATCCGCACCGCCTGGCCGACCTGTCCTACCGCGTAGAAACCCCTGAGCAGGAGCTGGTTCAGCCCCCAGGGCAGCAGGGCCAGGCCCAGGGCCATGACGGTCTGGGTGGTGAAGGTCCGGTTGGCCTCGGTGAAGTTGGGGGTAAGGGCGTAGACCAGGCCTACCCCCCAAGGGGCCAGGGCCACCATCATGGCCGAGGCCAGGGCCAAAGGGGTTGCAAGCCGCACCAATAAGCGGCCCAGGAGCGCACGAGCAGCTTGTCGGTCGCTTCCTCCCAGGGCCGAGAGGCGGGGGAAGGCGGCCATGGCGGGGGAGACGGCCAGGAGGCCCAGCGCGGTGGTGAAGAAGAGCTCGCCGTTTTGGAATCCGGTGACGGCGGCGGGGGGGTAGGCCGCCAGGATGCTGAGGAGCACCAAGTTCAAAAACTGCCGCACCGAGGTGGTGAAAGCGAAGGGGCCGATGCGGGCCAGGGCCTGCCGAAAGGCGGGGTGCCAGCGGAACTCGAGCCCATAGCCCCTCAGCCCCGGGAGCTGAACCAAAGCCTGTAGGGCCCCGCCCAGCGTGACCGAGAGCCCCAGGGCCACCACGCTTTGGGGGAAGAGCAGCATCAGCCCGATGGACCCCAGGTTGAAGGCCACCGGGCTGAAGCTGGGAAGCCCGAAGTGCTCCTTTGACTGCAGCATGGAGGAGAAGAGGGCGGCCATGGATATGGTGAGAAGAAAAGGCAGGGTGAGCCGCACCAAGAGGACGAGCTGCTCAAAGACCGCGGGGTTTCGCAGGGGGCTGGTCTGGCCTAAGGCGGCCTCGGAGAGGAAAAGCAGCGCCCCGGCGATCTGGGGGGCAAAGAGCAGCCCCAGCCCTAAGACCACTAGGTTGACCCCCAGCAGAAAGGCCCCAAAGCGGCGGGCGAAGCGTTGGGCCTCCTCGGGGGGTAGCTGGGCCAGGACCGGAATCAGGGCGTTTTGGATGGCGCCTTCGGCCAGCAGCTCGCGGAGCAGATTGGGGATGCGGTAGGCCACCCAGAAGGCGTCTTTTAGGGTGTCGGGAAGGGGCAGATTGGTCAGGATGGTCTGGCGCACCTGGCCCAGCAGCCGGCTGGCCAGGGTGCCGCTCATGACCAGGAGGGTATTGCGGAGGATACGGGACATGGGAAAGCGGCTCAGTCCCAGTAGGCCCGGCTCCCCTTGGGCGACTTTTCCACCCGCAGCCGGGCCGGCAGCCGCTCGGCCAGGGTTTCCACGTGGGTCACGATGCCCACCAGGCGGCCCTGGGTGGGTAGGGTTTCCAAAATTCCCGCCACCTGCTCTAGGCTTTCTGCGTCTAGGGTGCCGAAGCCCTCGTCCAGGAACAAAGCCCCTATGCGGCCTTGGGAGAGGTGTTCGGAGAGGGAGAGGGCCAGGGACAAGCTGGCCATAAAGCTCTCGCCGCCGGAGAGGGTGCGCACGGGCCGCTGGGCCTCGGTCCAGCGGTCAAGCACCTGGTACTCGCCCCTGGCCAGCTCCAGGGTGTAGCGGTTTTGCGAGAGGGCCTGGATGAGCTCCGAGGCCCGCCGCACCAGCCCCCTTTGGTAGCGCTCCAGCAGGTAGTCTGGGAAGCGGTCGGCCCTCAGGTCTTTGGCCAGTTTCTCCCATAGGTCGGTCTTTTGGTCCAGTTCGGCTTTTTCCTTCAGGGCTTCTTGCCGCCGCTTTAGCCTTTCCCGCAGGTCCTCTAGCTGGGCCTCCTTAGCCCCTAGGGTGCGCTGGGCCTCCCTGAGGGCCATTTCCAGCCCCTGGAGCTTTTGCTCCTGAGCCCGCACCTGCTCGAGGGTTACTGGGCTTTGTCCGGCCAGCTCCTCTTCCAAGGGCCTCAGCCGGGTGCTCACCTCCAGCCCCTCCTGGCGGTGCGCCTCGAGCCTCCTCTCCTGCGCGACCAGCTCCTCCTCCTCCATCCAGGCTTGCTCCAAGGCCGCCGGGCTCTCAAAGCCGGCCGCCTCGAGCAGGGCCTGCACCACGGCGCGCTGCTGCTCTAGCTGCTTGGCCTGGGTCTCTACCCGGGCCGAGGCCCCCCGCTCCTCGTTCTGGAGGTGCCTTAGTTCCTCTTCGGCCTGCATAACCTGCTTTTCCAGAGTGCTGAGGTGTTTTAGCTCATCCTTTAGCCTGCGCTCAAGGTCCTCTGCCTTTTTTCCCTGGGTGGCCCTGTGCAGCTCCTCGGCCAAAGAGGCCAGCCTTTGCTGCTGTTCCTCCTGCACCGCCTCCAAGGAGGCCAGGCCCCAAAGCCGGGCTTCCAGGCTCCTTAGCTCATCTTCAGCGCTCGCCCGGGAGCCTTGGGCCTCCTCGAGCTGCTTTTGAAGGTTGGGAAGGGCCTCCTCCAGGCCCTTGAGGTGTCCTCGCTGGGTGGCGTAGCGCTCCCGTAAGCGGTCCAGCTCGTCCTTGAGGGACTTCACCTCCCTTTCTAGCCGCTCCAGCTCACCCCCTTCAGGCCTGGGGGGCAGCCGGTCCACAGTCTGGCCGCAGAGGGGGCAGGGTTCGCCGGGCCTGAGGTGGGGGTGGTACTGGGCCAGCCCCTGCCGCACCCGCTCGGCCTCCAGCCAGGCCTCGGCCTTTTGGTGGGCCTCCCTTTTCTCCTGGCCCTGCTGCTTGAGCGTCTCTATCTCTTTTTGGAGGGCCTCCCGTTTTTTCTGGGCCTCCTCGAGCTCCCTTCGGGCCTGCTCGAGCCGGCGCTCGGCCTGGGCGAGGCGGTCTTGGGCCTGCTCTTTTTGCTTGAAGAGCCCCTCAGCCTCCCGCAGGAACTGCATCCGGTCCTCATCGAAGGGAAGTGGGGCTGGGTGCCTTAGGTCCAAGCGCCCGCCGTACCGCTTCAAGGCATCCTCCTTGAGCCGCAGGGCCTCTATCCCGGCGAGCTGGCCTTTGAGGGCCTCGAGGCGCTCGGGCTGGTACTCCCTCCTTAGCTCGGCCAGGCGCCGCTCGAGACTCCCCAGGCGGTTTTGGGTCTGTTGGAGCTGGGCTTGGGCCTCTGAAAAATCGCTCTCCAGCGCCTGGAGCCCTTCCACATAGGGCCGCAGCGCCCGGGCCTTTTTGGCCTGCTCTAGCTGCCGAGAAAGGGTTTCCATCTCCGGTTGGGCCCGCTCCCAGCTCTCCTTGCGCCGCCTGAGCCTTCCCAGCTCCTCAAACTTTTTCTCCAGCCCCCGCAGCGCCTCCAGGTCTTTTTTGGCCCGCTGAATCTCCTCTTGCAGCCGCACCTCATCCTTGCGGAGCTGGGCCAGGACCTCCTCCAAGCGTTCCAATTCCTCCTCGCAGACCTCCCCCAGGGCCTTTAGCTCGCCCTCCAGGGCGGCTTTTTTTTCAACCAGGGCTTTGAGCCGCTCCGCGACCCGCTTGGCCATCTCCCCGAGGGACTCCAGGCCGTACAGGGCGACCAGGGTGGCCCGCCGCTCCTTGTCCGAGCCCCGCAGGAAAAGGTCAAACTGGCCCTGGGGCAGCAGGATGGCCCGGGTGAAGGCCTCGTAATCCATTCCCAGGATTCGGACCAGCTTCTCGTCCAGCTCCCTGACCCGTTCTGAGGCGGGGTCGGTCTTCCATTGGCCGTTTTCCAGCCGCTCCAGCCGGTGCTGGTTCTCCCGCCCCACCACCCGCACCACCCGCCAGACC
>NZ_QWKZ01000118.1 GCF_003574085.1 Meiothermus luteus
GGCCGAAGAAGTCGGCCAATGCCAGGTATTCGCGGTAGAGCGCCTGGTAGGCCCCGCCCCCTCGCATCTTCCACCCCGACGGGCAAAGCGGGGCCTACCAGGCGCTCTACCGCGAATACCTGGCATTGGCCGACTTCTTCGGCCTGGCTTTCCAATCAAAGGAGGTGCCCCTGCCCTGAAAAAAGTCGGTATCGGCCCTAGGCTCTTTTTTCCCAAGGAGGTAGCACGATGCGCTTGTGGAAGCTTTTAGCCCTGGCTCTGGGGCTCGGCTCGCTGGCCCTGGCCCAGACCACCATCACCATCGCCACCGTCAACAACCCCGACATGATCACGATGCAGAAGCTGACCCCGGAGTTTGAGAAGGCCAACCCGGGCATCAAGGTTAACTGGGTGGTGCTGCCCGAAAACGAGCTGCGCCAGAAGGTGACCACCGACATCGCCACCAACGCCGGCTCCTACGACATCCTGACCATCGGCACCTATGAAGCACCCATCTGGGGTAAGAACGGCTGGCTGGTGGAGATGACCGGGCTGCCCGCCTCGTACGACCTCGAGGACATCATCAAGCCGGTGCGGGCCGGGCTTTCCTACCAGGGCAAGCTCTATGCCCTGCCCTTCTACGCCGAGAGCTCCATGCTCTACTACCGCAAAGACCTCTTTGCCGCCAAGCGCCTCACCGTTCCCGCCCAGCCCACCTGGACCCAGGCCATCAACTGGGCCAAGACCCTGCACAACCCGAGCGGCGGGGTCTACGGCATCTGCCTGCGGGGCCTGCCCGGCTGGGGTGAGAACATGGCCTTCATCACCACCCTGGTCAACACCTACGGCGGACGCTGGTTTGATGAGAACTGGCGGCCCCAGCTCACCAGCCCGGAGTGGAAGCGGGCCATCGGGCAGTACGTGGAGCTGGTCACCAAGTACGGCCCTCCCGGCGTCACCGGCAACGGCTTCACCGAGAACCTGACCCTGATGGCCGAGGGCAAGTGCGCCATGTGGATTGACGCCACCGTGGCCGCGGGCTACCTGGCTAACCCCAAGACCTCCAAGGTGGCCGACAAGATCGGCTTCGCCAAAGCCCCGGTGGCCACCACCCCCAACGGCTCGCACTGGCTGTGGAGCTGGGCTTTGGCCATCCCCAAGTCCAGCAAGAAGGTGGAGGCAGCCAAGACCTTCATCACCTGGGCCACTTCCAAGGAGTACATCGCTCTGGTGGGCCGCACCCAGGGCTGGGTCTCGGCCCCGCCGGGCACCCGCTACTCTACCTACAACAACCCCGAGTACCAGAAGGCCGCCCCCTTCGCCAAGGTGGTGCTGGACTCCATCAACACCGCCGACCCCACCCGGCCCACCCTGAAGCCGGTGCCCTACACCGGGATCCAGTTCGTGGGCATCCCCGAGTTCCAGGCCATCGGCACCCAGGTGGGCCAGTTCATCGCGGGCATCGTGGCCGGCCGCACCAGCCTGGACGCCGGGCTGGCCCAGGCCCAGGCCGCAGTGGAGAAGATCATGAAGGAGGCCGGCTACCTCAAGTAGGGGCCGCGCCGGGGTAGGGGTTTTTGCCCCTACCCCTTGCACACCCCATGGGAAGCCGTCCCCTCTGCCAGACCCCCGCTTCCCGCCAAGGCAGGCGGTATGACCCATAGCCCCCCCCTCAGACGCTATAGCCTGCGGCCCAACACCTTCTGGCTGCTGGCCCCGGCCATCCTGCTGCTGGTGGTCTGGACGCAGATTCCCTTCGTCCTCACCATCTACCACTCCTTCCGGCGCTTCAACCTGCTCAACCCCGAGCGGCAGGGCTTCGTGGGCCTGGAGAACTTCCACTCCCACCTCACCGACCCCATCTTCTGGACCGCGGTGCAGAACACCTTGGTGCTGGTGGGCTCGGTGCTGGCCATCACGGTGCTTTTGGGGCTGGTGCTGGCGGTGCTTTTCTACCAGGACTTCCCGGGCCGGGCCCTGGCCCGCACCCTGGTCATCTCGCCCTTCTTCGTGATGCCGGTGGTCTCGGCCCTGATCTGGAAGAACATGCTGATGCACCCGGTCTACGGGCTTTTCGCCTGGGTGGCCCAGCGCCTGGGCCAGGAGCCCATAGACTGGCTGGCCATCTACCCCATGCAGTCCATCGTGCTGATGGTCTCCTGGCAGTGGACGCCCTTCGCCATGCTGCTCATCCTGACCGGGCTGCAGTCGCTCTCCAAGGAGCAGCTCGAGGCCGCCAAGATTGACGGGGCCAACGCCTGGCAGGAGTTCCGCTACATCATCGTGCCCCACCTGGCCCAGACCCTCAGCGTGGTGGTGATGCTCGAGACCATCTTCCTGCTCACCATCTTCGCCGAAATCTACGCCTCCACCTCGGGCGGGCCGGGCCTGGCCACCACCACCCTGCCCTACCTCATCTACCTGAAGGCCTTCGGCGAGTACCGCATCGGGGTGGCCGCGGCAGGGGCGGTCTTCGCGGTAATCCTGGCCAACATCGTGGCCATCTTTGTGCTGCGCATGATCGGGCGCAACCTGCAAGGAGGTCGCACATGAGCGCACGCCGCGTCCGCTGGGAGCTAACCCTACTGGCCTACCTGGCCGCAGGCCTTATGTTCTTCCCCATCTTCTGGCTCTTCCTCACCGGGTTCAAAAGCGAGGCCGAGGCCATCGCCATCCCACCCCGGCTTTTCTTTCCGCCCACCCTGGAGAGCATCCAAGAGGCCCTGACCCGCAGCGACTACGGGGCCCACTTCCTCAACTCGGTCATCTCCGCCCTGGGCTCCACCCTGCTGGCCCTGCTGCTGGCCGTTCCAGCGGCCTACGCCATGGCCTTCTACCCCACCCCCCGCACCCAGGGCACCCTCCTTTGGATGATCAGCACCAAGATGATGCCCCCGGTGGGGGTGATCATCCCGGTCTACCTGATCTTCCGCGACCTGCGCTGGCTGGACAACGTCTGGGCCCTGGCCCTGATGTACACCGTGATGAACCTGCCGGTGGTGGTCTGGACGCTCTACGCCTACTTCCGCGAGGTACCCCACGAGATCATGGAGGCCGCCCGGGTGGACGGGGCCAGCACCGCCCAGGAGATGCTGCGGGTGCTCCTGCCGGTCTCAGGGCCGGCCATCGCCTCGGCGGCCCTTTTGAGCATCATCCTGGCCTGGAACGAGACCTTCTGGAGCCTCAACCTAACCGCGGCCCAGGCCTCCCCCCTATCGGTCTATGTGGCCTCCTTCAAGACCGCCGAGGGCCTCTTCTGGGCCAAGATGTCGGCGGCCTCGATGATCGCCATCTTGCCGGTGTTGGTGATGGGCTGGCTGGCCCAGCGGCAGTTGGTGCGGGGCCTGACCTTTGGAGCGATCAAATGAAAGCAGCCGTTATCACCCAACCCAAAACCCTACGGCTAGAGGAGCTCGAGGCCCCCCAGGCCGGTTTCGGCCAGGTGCGCGTGCGGGTGGGGGCCACCGGGGTCTGCGGCACCGACCTGCACCTCTTTGAGGGCCACTTTCACGCCCGGCTGCCCCTGGTGCCCGGCCACGAGATCGCCGGGGTCATAGACCAGGTGGGCCCAGGGGTGGAGGGCTTGCAGGAAGGCCAGCTGGTGGCCCTCGACCCGGTGGTGGCCTGCGGCCAGTGCTGGGCCTGCCGCCGGGGGCAGCGGCAGCACTGCCTGCACTTCCAGGCCCTGGGGGTAACCCAGGCCGGGGGCTTCGCCCAGTACGTGGTGGCCCCGGCCCAAAACGCCTACCCGGTGCGGGGCCTGAGCGCCGCCGAGGCCGCCTTTGCTGAGCCGCTGGGCTGCGTGGCCTGGGGCCTCCTGCGCCTAAGGCCCGAGCCAGGCAGCCAGGCCCTCCTCTTCGGGGCCGGCCCGATTGGCCTCCTCCTGATGCAGGCCCTCCTCATCTCCGGGGCCAGCCGGGTGGTGGTGGTGGACCCGGTGCCCGAGCGGCGCGCGCTGGCCCTCCAGCTCGGGGCCTACCGGGCCCTGGCCCCTGGCGAGCCCGCGCTTGACCTAGCCCCCCACGGCTTTGACATCGTGGCCGAGGCCACCGGGGTGCCCGCAGTGGTGGAGGCCATGCCCCGCTTCGCCGCGGTGGGGGGCAAGCTCCTGGTCTTTGGGGTGGCCCCTGAGGAGGCCCGCATCCAGCTAAGCCCCTACGACCTCTTCCAGCGCGACCTGAGCCTGATTGGGAGCTTCTCCCTCAACGGCACCCTGCCCATCGCCCTGGAGTGGCTCGAGAGCGGGCGGGTGCAGGTCAAGCCCCTCGTCAGCCACCGGCTGCCCCTCGAGGGCCTGCACCAGGCCCTGGCCTACAAGGAGCACCCTGGCATGGCCCACTCCCTCAAGGTACTCATTGAGCCCAACGCCTAAAGGAGCAACCCATGGCAACCCTACTGGACAGGTTCCGACTGGACAACCAGGTGGCCGTCGTCACCGGCGGGGCCCGCGGCATCGGGCTGGCCATCGCCACCGCCTTGGCCGAGGCCGGGGCCCGGGTGGTGCTGGCCGACCGCGACCCCGAGGCGGGCGAGAGGAGCGCGGCCCACCTAAGAGGGCTGGGCCTGGCGGCAGAGTTCCACCCCCTAGACGTCACCCGGCCCGAGCAGGCCGAGGCTTTGGCCCAGGCGCTGGAGCAGGTGGACGTGCTGGTCAACAACGCCGGCATCTGCCGCAACACCCCGGCCCTGGAGACCCCCGACGAGGAGTGGCGGCTGGTCTTTGAGGTCAACGTGCACGGGGTCTTCTGGTGCAGCCGGGCTTTTGGCCGCCGGATGGTGGCCCAAAGGCGGGGCAGCATCGTCAACATCGCCTCCATGTCCGGGCGCATCGTCAACAAGCCCCAGCCCCAGGCCGCCTACAACGCCTCCAAGGCCGCGGTCATCCACCTCACCAAGTCCCTGGCGGCCGAGCTGGCTCCCTTTGGGGTGCGGGTCAACGCCATCTCCCCCGGCTACATCGGCACCGAGATGACCCGCCGGGGCCTGGAGACCCCCGAGTGGCGGCGGGACTGGCTGGGCCTCACCCCTTTGGGCCGGCTGGGGGAACCCGCCGAGGTGGCGAGCTGCGCCCTCTTCCTGGCCTCAGAGGCCAGCAGCTACCTCACCGGCAGCGAGCTGGTGGTGGACGGGGGGTATACGGTATGGTAGGCCGCCGGCTGGCGGTGGAGGCCCCGCACCGGCTGGCCTGGCTCGAGGAAACCCCACCCAGCCCAGGCCCCGGCCAAGCCCTGCTGAAGCCCCTGGCGGTGGGCCTGTGCGGCTCCGACCTGCACGTCTACGAGGGGCTCCATCCCTTTGTAAGCTACCCGGTCTACCCGGGCCACGAGGTGGCCGCCCGGGTGCTCGAGGTGGGCCCGGAGACCAACCCCGCCTGGGTGGGGGCGCGGGTGACCCTCGAGCCCTCCCTCACCTGCGGGCGCTGCCCCCAGTGCCAAAGCGGGCGCTACAACATCTGCCAGGCGCTGCGGGTGATGGGCTTCCAAGCCCCCGGGGGCATGGCCGAGGCCTTCTTGGCCCCGGTAGATCGGCTGCACCGCCTGCCCGAGGGCCTCACCGACGAGCAGGGGGCCTTGGTGGAGCCGCTGGCGGTGGCGGTGCACGCGGTGGGGTTGAGCCGGGTGGAAGGCCGCCGGGTGGCGGTGCTGGGGGCCGGCACCATCGGGCTTCTGGTGGCCCAGGTGGCCCGGGCCTACGGGGCGGCCTCGGTGGTGGTGGTAGACCCCCTGGAGGCCCGGCGGCGGCTGGCCGAGGGTCTGGGCCTCCCGGCCCAGCCGCCCGGCCAGGAGCGCTACGAGGTGGTCTTCGAGTGCGTGGGCAGCGAGAAGGCCCTGGAGGCGGCCATCCAGGGCTGCGAGAAGGGGGCCGAGGTGGTAGTGGCGGGGGTCTTCAGCCAGCCCACCCGCATCAGCGCGGCCCTAATCCAGGACTGGGAGCTTAGCCTGCGGGGCAGCCTGATGTACACCGCCCGGGACTACCCAGAGGCCCTGCGGCTATTGGCCCAAGGCCAGGTGCGGGTAGAGCCCCTCATCACCCACCGCTTCCCCCTGAGGGAGGCCCCGGCGGCCTTCGCCACGGCCCTGCGGCGCGAGCAGGCGGTAAAGGTGATGCTCCTGGGCTAGCCCCACCCCTTGTCCGGAGGCTTAGAATACAGAAAGATGGACGTAGGGGTTTTTCTGGCCCGCATCATGGAAAGGCTTCCAGACCCTGGGGCCTACCGCACAGCCGAGCTGGAAGCCCGGGTGCGCCGCCACCTGCCCGACCTGCTCGAGGGGCTGCAGGCGGTCTACCCAGAGGCCGAAGGAATCGCATTGCGGACCGCCGAGGTGCTGGGGCGTAACCTGGCCGAGCGTCCGGACGACCTTCTGGCCCTGGACCTCCTCCGCATCCACACCCCGGACTGGTTCCAAAAACCGGATATGCATGGCTACATCGCCTACGCCGACCGCTTTGCCGGGAGCCTGAGGGGGGTGGCTGAGCGCATCCCTTACCTCAAGGAGCTGGGCATCCGCTACCTGCACCTGATGCCCCTCCTGCTACCCCGCGAGGGCGAGAACGACGGGGGCTACGCGGTGGCCGACTACCGCCGGGTGCGCCCCGACCTGGGGACGATGGACGACCTCGAGGCCCTCTGTGCCCGGCTACGGCAGGAGGGCATCAGCCTCTGCTTAGACCTGGTGCTCAACCACGTGGCCCGCGAACACCCCTGGGCCCAGGCCGCCCGCCGGGGCGACCCCCACTACCGCGCCTACTTCTACATCTACCCCGACCGCACCCTCCCCGACGCCTTTGAGCGCACCCTGCCCGAAGTCTTCCCCGACTTCGCCCCCGGCAACTTCACCTGGGACGAGGAGCTGGGGGGCTGGGTCTGGACCACCTTCAATAGCTGGCAGTGGGACGTAAACTGGGGCAACCCCGAGGTCTTTTTGGAGTACCTTGACCTAATCCTGTGGCTGGCCAACAAGGGGGTGGAGGTCTTCCGGCTAGACGCCATTGCCTTCATCTGGAAGCGCCTGGGCACCCACTGCCAGAACCAGCCCGAGGTGCACGCTCTCACCCAGGCCATGAGGGCGGCGGTGCGCATCGGGGCCCCGGCGGTGGCCTTCAAGGCCGAGGCCATCGTGGCCCCCGAGGACCTGATTGCCTACCTGGGCACCGGGAGACACTACGGCAAGGTCTCGGAGCTGGCCTACCACAACACCCTGATGGTGCAAATCTGGAGCAGCCTGGCCAGCCGCGACACCCGGCTTTTTACCCAGGCCCTGCAGCGCTTTCCGCAAAAACCCCCCAGCACGGCCTGGGCCACCTACCTGCGCTGCCACGACGACATCGGCTGGGCCATCTCCGACACCGACGCCGCCGCAGTAGGGCTCTCCGGCCCGGCCCACCGGCACTTTTTGTCGGAGTTTTACAAGGGCGACTTCCCGGGCTCCTTTGCCCGGGGGATGCACTTCCAGGAAAACCCCTCCACCGGCGACCGGCGCACCTCGGGCACTGCGGCCAGCCTGGGGGGGCTCGAGGCCGCCCTGGAGTCGGGCAATCCCCGGTTGATCCACCTGGCCATTGAGCGCCTGTTGCTGGCCCATGCAGTCTTCATCGGCTATGGCGAGGGCATCCCGCTCATCTACATGGGCGACGAGCTGGGCCTGCTCAACGACTACAACTACGTAGAAGAACCGGCCCACCGGGGCGACAACCGCTGGCTGCATCGGCCCCGGATGGACTGGGCCAAAGCCGAAAAGCGCAAGCAGGAGGGCACGGTGGAGCACCGGCTCTTCCAGGGCATCAAGAGACTTCTGGAGGCCCGGGCTCGAACCCCCCAGATGCACGCGGCCTTCCCCACC
>NZ_QWKZ01000119.1 GCF_003574085.1 Meiothermus luteus
CCCCTACCCGAACCCCCTGCCCGGCCTGCCCATCTGGCTCCAGGAGTTTCCCTTCGAGACCACCCGGGCCATCGCCCACCTGCTCTACTCGGGCGCCTTCCACCGCTATCCCCGTATCCGCTTCCAGTTCGCCCACTTGGGCGGGGCGGTCCCCTTCCTGGCCCACCGCCTGGCCTCGCTGGTGGAGCGGGCCCCGGCCTCGCTGCACCTGGCCGAGCGGGTGCCCGAGGGCCCCCTGGCCTACCTGGCCCGGCTCTACTACGACACCGCCCTCTCCAACCACGCCCCGGGTCTGGCCGCGGCGCTCGAGGTGGCCCCCCTAGAGCGGCTGGTCTTCGGTACCGACTGGCCTTACGCGGCCCTGCCCGCTGGCCCCGACCCCGCGCCGGGGCTCGGCTACCTGGGTTCGGCCCGGGCCCAGGTGGAAGGCGCCAACGCCCGGGCCCTGGTGCCCCGACTTTTTGAGGTGAACCCATGAGAATCGCCCGTATGGAATTCCCCACCCCCGACGGCCCCGAAGCGCGCATCGTGGTGGCCGCCCGGCACGAGCCGGGCCGCTGGGTGGACGTGCGCGCGGCGCTTCGGCTGGCCCTTGAGCGGCGCGGGGCCACCCC
Organism: Meiothermus luteus; assembly: GCF_003574085.1. GTDB lineage: Bacteria > Deinococcota > Deinococci > Deinococcales > Thermaceae > Meiothermus > Meiothermus luteus. Next base: position 615 of record NZ_QWKZ01000119.1, read on the forward strand.
GGCGGCGGCCCGGCGGCTGGCCCAGACCATCGTGCCCGGCAGCCTGAGCGCCGCACTGGAAAACGGCGAGGCCTTTATGGAGGCTTTGGCCCAGGCCGCCGAGGACACCCAGGAGGAGGCCCTGGCCCCGGAGGGGGGGCGGTTGGTGGCCCCCATAGACCCCAGCCTCTACCGCGACTTCCTCTCCTTTGAGGTGCACTTCACCAACGCGGCCCGGCTGCACCACCACGGGGTGGCCCCGGTGCTCTACGAGATGCCCGTGGGCTACATGGGGCACCACCTGGCCTTCATCGGCCCCGAGGAAACCGTGCCCTGGCCCTTCTACGCCAAGGAGCGGATGGACTTTGAGCTCGAGCTGGGCATCGTGGTAGGCCGAGGAGGGCGCGACCTGCACCCGGAGCAGGCCACAGGGCACATCCTGGGCCTCACCATCCTCAACGACTTCAGCGCCCGCGACATCCAGCTCCGCGAGATGCAAGGCCGGCTGGGGCCGGCCAAGGGCAAGCACTTCTGCAACGCGGTGGGGCCGGTCATCGTGACCCTGGACGAGCTGCCCTCCCGCGACCTTCGGATGACCGCGCGGGTCAACGGCGAGGTCTGGTCAAGCGGGCAGAGCGGCACCATGCTGTGGTCGCTGGAGGAGCTTTTGGCCTGGGCCTCGGCCGGGGAACCCTTGCCCGCCGGGGCCCTTTTGGGCAGCGGGACGGTGGGTTTCGGCTGCGGGATGGAGCTGCAGCGCTACTTGAACCCTGGCGACCTGGTGGAGCTCGAGGTAGAGGGCATCGGGGTGCTGCGCAACCGCCTGGGCCAGCCCCCCGCCGAGGGCTGGTGGCCCAGCCCCAGAACCCCCAGCATCCAGGTGTAGCGCGAGGGAGGTGGTGCGATGAGCGGACAGCCCTTCTACCTGGGCACCTTTCGGGCCGGAGGCGGTCCCCCCTTCGCCGGGCTGGTGCTGGAGGGGCAGGTGGTGGCGGTGGCCGCCTTGGTGCCCCTGTGCCGCCGGTTGGGCCTTGAGTTGTTCCAGCCCGAAAGCGTGCTGGGGCTTTTGGAAGACTGGTCGCGCAACTACCCGGCGCTGGAGCGGGCGGTGGAGGCCATCCGGGCCGGGGAGGCCGGGGCGCTGCCCTTTATCGCCGAGGCCCAGCTCCAGACGCTGCCCCCGGTCTATCTGCCCCGGCAGATTTTCTGCTCCGGGGCCAACTACAAAAAGCACGTGGTGGACCTCATTGTGGCCCAGGGGGGGCCCCACCTGGCAGGCAAGAGCGAGGCCGAGCGGCGCGAGTGGGGCCAGCGCCGGATGGACGAGCGGGCCCGCTGGGGCAAGCCCTTCGTCTTCACCAAGCTGCCCACCAGCGTCATCGGCCCCTACGACACCCTCTGGCTCCCCCCGGAGGTGCAGCAGGCTGACTGGGAGCTCGAGCTGGGGGTGGTGATGGGCCGTCCGGCCCGCCGGGTGCGGCGCGAGGAGGCCCTGGACTACGTGGCCGGGTACGTGGTGGTCAACGACATCACCGCCCGCGAGCTCGTCTACCGGCCCGACATCCCCGAGATGGGCATGGACTGGCTGGCCTCCAAGAACGCCCCGGGCTTCCTCCCCATGGGCCCTTACCTCACCCCCGCGGCCTTCGTGCCCGACCCCCAGAACCTCACCATCACCCTCCGGCTCAACGGCCAGGTTATGCAGCACGAGTCCACCGCGGACATGATCTTCGGGGTGGCCCGGCTCATCGAGTTCATCTCGGCCCACGTGCAGCTTCTGCCCGGTGACCTCATCTGCACCGGCTCCCCGGCGGGCAACGGCATGCACTACGGCCGCTTCCTAAAAGACGGCGACCTGATGGAAGGCAGCATCACCGGTCTGGGCACCCAGCGCACCCCCTGCCGCTTGGAAGAGGTGCCCGGTCGGTCAGAACCGGCAAATTACGCCAGCGAGGAGGTCGGATGAACGTTGAGAAGGTGTTGATTGTGGGCGGCGGGATCGCCGGCCTCTGCACCGCGGTGGGCCTCAAGGGCAGCGGTGCTGTGGTGGAAATCGTGGAGCAGAACCCCAAGTGGGACGTCTATGGGGTGGGCATCATCCAGCTTGCCAACGCCCTGCGGGCCCTGGCTGCCTTGGGCCTGGCCGGGGAGGCCATCGCCCAGGGGTTCCCCATGTCGGCGCTGGTGATGTGGCGGCCCGACGGCGCCCCCATCGCCACCCTGCCCCAGCCCCCCATCGCCGGGCCCGACTTTCCTCCGCAAAACGGCATCGCTCGCCCCAAGCTGCACGCCATTTTGCAGAAAGCGGCCCAGGCCGCGGGGGCCCGGGTGCGGCTGGGCCTGAGCGTGCAGGCCATAGAACAGGATGGGGAGAGGGTTCGGGTGGCCTTTACCGACGGCAGCCAGGGGGTCTACGACCTGGTGGTGGGGGCCGATGGGCTGCGCTCGAGGGTGCGCCAGCTGGTCTTCCCCGAAGCCCCCTCGCCCCAGTACGAGGAGCAGGTGGTCTGGCGCTACAACCTGCCCCGGCCTCCCGAGGTGGACAACATCTGGATGTGGATGGGCGACCCCAAGGTGGGCATCGTGCCGCTGGGCCCCGACCTGATGTACATGTTCATCACCGATGCGGCCCCCGGCCAGCCCCCCCGCTACCCCGAGGCCGCCCTGGCCGAGGAGATGCGCAAGCGGTTGGATGGCTACCGGCACATCCCCTTGCTGGCCCGGCTACAGGAGCAGATCACCGACCCCAGCAAGGTGGTGCTGCGCCCCTTTGAGACCATCCTGGTGCCGGCTCCTTGGCACCGTGGGCGGGTGGTGCTGGTGGGCGACGCGGCCCACGCCATGACCGCCCACATCGCCCAGGGTGCGGCCATGGCCATCGAGGACGCGGTGGTGCTGACCGAGGAGCTGCGCCGCGGGCCCAGCCTGGAAGCCGCGCTTGCGGCCTACAACCGCCGCCGCTTTGAGCGGGTGCGCAAGATGGTGGAGATGTCGCGCCAGCTCTGCATCTGGGAGCGCACCCACGACCCCAAGGCCGACCCGGTGGGGGTGACCGCGGCCTCCATGGAACTCGCCGCCCAGCCCATATGAGCCGGAATCCCCTAAAAGGCTTTAGGGTAGATCGCAGCCAGATCGGCTTCATCGGCCACGACCTGCAGCGCCCGGAGTGCATCCTGGCCGAGCCGGACGGCACGCTCTGGGTGGCCGACGCCCGGGGTGGGGTGGTGCGGATTGACCCGGACGGCCGCCAGACCCTCATCACCCCCCGGGTGCAGACCCAGGGCGCCTCCTTTGAGGAGCGCTATGTGGAGGCCAAAGGCTCGCTGCCCAACGGGCTCTGCTTTGACCAGGAGGGGAACCTCATCATCGCCAACTGGGGCACCAACGCCATTGAGCGCATGTCCCGGGAGGGCCGGCTCGAGACCCTCTACACCGAGATTGATGGAAAGCCCCTGGGCAAGGTCAACTTCCCCCTGCGCGACACCAAGGGCCGCATCTGGTTCAGCGTGACCACCCGCACCGAGCCCTGGACCGAGCAGGTCAACACCAAGGTTAGCGACGGCTACATCGGCCTCATTGACGAGAAGGGCATCCGCATCGTGGCCGAGGGGTTTTGCGGCACCAACGAGCTGCGCTTTGATGCCAGGGAGGAGTGGCTTTACGTGGTGGAGAGCACCGCCCGGCGCATCACCCGGCTCCGCCACAAGGACGGCGAGCTCTTTGAGCGCGAGGTCTATGGGCCTAGCGAGCTCGAGGGCCACCCCGACGGCTTTGCCTTCGACGCCTACGGCAACCTTTGGGTGACCCTGGTCTTCCTGGACAAGCTCATCGCCATCACCCCAGAAGGGGAGGTGCTGGAGCTACTGGACGACTCCAACCCCGAGGCCAACGCGGTCTACGAGCGGCACTTCCGGGCCGGAACCCTGACCCCGCAGATCATGGCCGCCAACCACGGCACGCTCTGCCCCTGGATGGCCAGCCTGACCTTCGGCGGCCCCGACCTCCGCACGGTCTACCTGGGCAGCCTGCGCGGCGACCGGATTCCCTTTTTCCGGAGCCCCGTGCCGGGGCAGCCCATGATCCACTGGCACCAAGGGGGGGCCCGTGCATCCACTCTTTGACCTGAGCGGAAAGGTGGCCTTGGTCACCGGGGGCAGCCGCGGGATTGGCCTAGCCAGCGCCACCCTCCTGGCCGAGCTGGGGGCTACGGTGGTGCTCTCCAGCGAGGACGCTGCGGCCTGCGAACAGGCCGCCTCTGTCCTGCGCGCGCGGGGCCTACAGGCGCTGGGAGTTCCTTGCGACGTGGGCGACCCAGGGCAGGTAGAGGCCCTGGTGGAGGCGGTGCTCGGGCTGGGCCGGCTGGACGCGGTGGTGGCCTGCGCAGGGGTAGCCCCCCACTTTGGCCCCCTGGTGGAGGCCAGCGAGGCCGACTGGGAGCAAACCTTCCGGGTGAACCTAGAGGCCAACTTCTGGCTGGCCCGCCGGGTGCTGCCGCAGATGCGCCAGCAGGGTGGGGGCAGCCTGGTCTTTATCGGCAGCCTCTCGAGCCTGCGGGGCAACCAGCACATAGGCCTCTACGCCCTCTCAAAGGCCGCCTTGGCCCAGCTTGCGCGGGACCTCGCGGTCCAGTGGGGGCCCTTTGGCGTGAGGGTGAACGCCATCTCGCCCGGCCTCATCCGCACCGCCTTCGCCCGGCGCCTTTTGGAAGATGAGGCTTTCCTGAAACGCCGCATCGCCCAGACCCCCCTGCGCCGGCTGGGAGAACCCCAGGACATCGCGGGGGTGGTGGCCCTTCTGGTCTCGCCCGCCGGGGCCTTCATCACCGGGCAGAACCTGGTGGTGGACGGGGGCACCCTGATTTCTGATGGGGGCTAGCATGAACATCTGGATCACCGGGGCTGCGGGCTTTGTGGGTTCGGTCTTGGTGCGGTACCTGCTGGAGGAAAGGCCGGTAGACTTCGCCCATTTGGTCCTTCTGGATAAGCGCTTCCCTCAGACCCACACCGACCCGCGGGTGCGAATGCTGGAAGGGGACTTCTACGACCCGGCGGTGCTCGAGGCCGCCGCCGCCCACCCCCCAGACTGGGTCTTTCACCTAGCCAGCGTCCCTGGGGCCTTGGCCGAGCGCGATTTCCTTCTGGGCCAGCGGGTCAACCTGGAGGGCACTCTGGCCCTGCTGGAGGCCCTCCGCGCCCGTTCGCCCGTGGTGGTCTTCGCCAGCAGCGTGGCGGTCTACGGCGCCCCCCTGCCGCCCTTGGTGGACGACCAGACCCCGGCCCACCCTAGCTCGAGCTACGGCACCCAGAAGCTCATCGGGGAGCTGCTGCTGCAGGACTACACCCGGCGGGGCTACCTGGACGGGCGGGCTTTGCGCCTGCCCGGCATCGTGGCCCGCCCACCGGGCCCCTCTGGGCTGGCCTCGGCCTTCATGAGCGAGCTTTTGCACCACCTAAAAGCCGGCACCCCTTACACCCTCCCGGTCTCCCCCCAGGCCCGCATGTGGTGGATGTCGGCCCGCTGTTGTGCGGAGAACCTGCTGCACGCCGCCCAGATCCCGCTGGCCCCCCAGGAGCCCCGGGTTTTTTTGCTGCCGGCGCTGTGGGCCTCGGTGGAGGAGGTGGTGGCCGAGGGGGCTAGGCTTTTCGGTTCCGACCGCGAGGAGGCTATCCGCTACCGCCCCGACCCCGACCTCGAGGCCCGCTTTGGCCGCTACCCGCCCCTTCGGGCGGAGCGGGCCCTGGCCCTGGGTTTCCGCCACGATGGCAGCCTGGCACAAATGATTGCTCAGGCGGTGGGGGTCTGAGGCCGGCCTGGGCCGCTAGGGCGCGTTGGATGGGGCGAGAATCCTTAGGGTGAGCCTTAGCTGGAGTCGCTCGCCCAAGGCTCCCGGTAGGGGCGTTAGGGCGTACCCCACCGCCCAAAGAGGCCTTTCTGCCCTGGAAAGGGCCCTCAGGTACTCCACCGTCCCTAGGTAGGGCCCCTCTGTGGTAAGGGTCAGCTTCCAGGTGTTGCGCTCCCCTAGAGCCTCTGCCCCCTCGGGGCTGAGTGCCTGCACCTCCAGCCCCTTTTCCTCTGCCAGGCGGAGAAGCGCTTCGTAGAGGGCGGGAAGCTCTTCCGCCTTTACTGGGGCCTCGGCCAGGGCCTGGGGAAGGCCCTGGGTAAGGGCTTCCAGCTCCTTCTCCAAGGCCGAAGCCTCTGCCCTCGCTCCTTGGTAGCCCTTGTAGGCGGACAATACCCCGCTTCCGCTCCAGAGGAGCGCCGCCAGAGGCAGGAGGAACCAAAGCCAAATGGGAAGCTTCATCGGCGCAAAACCCGCGAGAGGTCAAAGAGGGGAAGGTATAGGGCCAGGGCGACCAGGAGCAGTATACCCCCGAGGAACACGGTAAGGATGGGCTCAAGGCTGGAGGAAAGCCGCTTCACCCCGTAATCCACTTCCCGCTCCAGGTGGAAGGCAGCCTGGTAAAGCATCTGGTCCAAACTCCCCGCTTCTTCCCCCACCAGGGCGAGGCGCACCAGGATGGGCAAGAAAAGGGGCTCCCGGCCCATGGCGGCGCTTAGGGACTCTCCCCGCACCACCCGTTCTAAAACCCGGTCCAAGGCCTCAGCCAGGGCGGCGTTGCCCAGGGTGTTGCGGGTGGCCTCGAGGGCCTGGGTGATGAGCACGCCCCCTTCGTAAAGCGTGGCCAGGGTCCGGGCGAAGCGGGCCATGGCCGCTTTGTGCAGGATGGGCCCCACCAGGGGAAGCCGGAGGAGAAGCCCGTCTATGAGCCGCGCCCCTCCCGGGGTTTGGTGGTAGGCCCTAAGGAAGTAGACTAAGCCCAACAGGAGGAGAAGAAGCCAAAGCCCGTTTTGCCGCACGAAGAAGGAGGTGCCGATGAGGAAGCGGGTGGGCCAAGGGAGCTCCGCCCCCGCTGCCCCGTAAAGCCGGGCGAAGACGGGGATGACGAAAAGGAGAAGGACCGCCACCACCAAGACCAAGACCGCCACCACGAAGGAAGGATAGAGGAGGGCGGTGCGCACCTTTTCCCGCAGGTCGTGGCTTTTGTCCAGGTACTCGGCGATGCGCCTGAGGACCACCTCCAAGGCCCCGCCCACCTCCGCCGCTCCCACCAGGGCCCGCACCAGGGGAGGGAAGACCTGGGGGTACTGGCCCATGGCCTGGGCCAGTACCCCCAGGTCTTCCCTCCCCTGGTGCGGGCCCTGG
>NZ_QWKZ01000012.1 GCF_003574085.1 Meiothermus luteus
CCACCCGGCCCCTCTGGCAGGCCAACCCCCACCTCCTGCTCCTAAAGCGGGAACACCCCTTAGGCCCTTTGGTACAGGTGTACAACTTCAGCGAAGAGGAACAACCCTTCCCCTTTGAGGCCCTGCGCCAGGAGGGCATCGTCCAACCCTTTGACCGGATTACCGAGGCCCCAGCCCCGGCCTACCTGCGGCCCTACGAGCGGCTCTGGCTTATCCAACGCCCCTAGGAGACTTATGGAATGGTGGAGAACCGCAAGCATCTATCAGATTTACCCCCGCAGCTTCCAGGACTCAAACGGCGATGGGGTAGGCGACCTGCCGGGCATCCGCAAGCGACTCGGCTACATCCGCGACCTGGGCTTTGATGCCATCTGGCTCTCGCCCTTCTACAAAAGCCCCATGAAGGACTTCGGCTACGACGTGGCCGACTACTGCGATGTAGACCCCATCTTCGGCACTCTGAAGGACTTTGACGACCTCCTGGCCGAGGCTCACCGGCTGGGGCTGAAGGTGCTCATTGATTTCGTACCCAACCACACCTCCGACCAGCACCCCTGGTTCTTGGAGTCCCGCTCCTCGCGCGACAATCCCAAGCGCGACTGGTACGTCTGGCGCGACCCGGCCCCCGATGGCGGCCCCCCCAACAACTGGATGTCCTACTTTGGCGGGCCCTCCTGGACGTTGGACGAAAAAACCGGCCAGTACTACCTGCACCAGTTTCTGCCCGAGCAACCCGACCTCAACTGGCGCAACCCCGAGGTGCGGAGGGCCATGTACGACGTGATGCGCTTCTGGCTGGATAGGGGGGTGGACGGCTTTAGAGTAGACGTGCTGTGGCTCCTGGTAGAGGATGCCCTCTTCCGCGATGAGCCCGAGAACCCCCTGTACCAACCCGGCCAGGTAGACCGCTTCCGCCATATTCACATCTACCAGGAAGACCAGCCCGAGACCCGCGAGATTGTCCAGGAGATGCGCAAGGTGCTGGACGAGTATCCGGGAGACCGGGTGATGGTGGGGGAAATCTACCTGCCCTACGAGCAACTTATCCCCTACTACGGCACCGCAGAGAAGCCCGGCTGCCACCTGCCTTTCAACTTCCACCTGATTTTTAGGGGGCTTTCCAACTGGACGGCCCAGAACATCCGGGCCATCGTGGAGGAGTACGAGCAGAGTCTGCCCCCCTTCGCCACCCCCAACTGGGTACTGGGCAACCACGACCAGCACCGCCTGGCCAGCCGCATCGGGCACGACCAGGCCCGCGTAGCCGCGATGATGCTCTTTACCCTGCGGGGCTCGCCGACCTGGTACTACGGCGACGAGATCGGCATGGTGGATGGGCTGATCCCACCCGAAAAGGTGCAAGACCCCGCCGCCCTGCGCCAGCGCGGGGCCGCCGGCGAGCACGGCCTCGACCCAGGCCGCGACCCCGAGCGTACCCCCATGCAGTGGACGCCTCACGCCTACGCGGGTTTCAGCACGGTGGAGCCCTGGCTGCCCATCAACCCCGACTACCCCGAGCGCAACGTGGAGGCCCAGGATGCCGACCCCTTCTCCATGCTGACCCTGGTGCGCACCCTGCTGGTGGTGCGACGGGAGACCCAGGCCCTTCTCCATGGGGACTACCAGGCCTACAAGGCCCCCCCAGGGGTCTTTGCCTACCTGCGGGGAGGCGAGGTGCTGGTGGCGCTGAACTTCACCGGGGAAGCCAAGAGGCTCTCCACACCAGGAGGGGAAATCCTCCTCTCAACCCACCTGGACCGGTATGAAAAGGTGGGGGGCGTGCTCGAGCTCCGGCCCCACGAGGGCGTGATTGTGAAGCTATGAAACGGGTGCTCTTCATCTGCATGGGCAACATCTGCCGCAGCCCCATGGCCGAGGGCATTCTGCGCAAAAAGCTGCGCGAGCGCGGCCTGGAAGGGCAGTTCGAGGTGGACTCCTGCGGCACCGGCGGCTGGCACCAGGGCGAGCCCGCCGACCCGCGCACCGAAGAGGTCCTGGTCAAGCACGGTGCCCTCTTCCCCCACACCGCCCGCAAGGTCCGGGCCGAGGACCTGGAGCGCTTTGACCACATCTTCGTGATGGACCACGACAACCTGCGCACCCTCGAGCGCATGTTCCCCGAGCACAAAGGCAAGGCCCGGCTAATTCTGGAGCTAAACGGCGGGGGAGAGGTGCCCGACCCCTACTACAGCGGGATGGAGGCCTTTGAGCAGGTCTACCGGATGCTGGACGAGGCCCTGGAGGTCTTCTTGAACACCCATGCGCCCCGCTGAAATCCTGCGCCTGGCCCGGCTCCCACAACACCCCGCGCGGCCCCTCCCAGGGGGGGACACAGGCCGGGTCTGGCGGGCCGGCCCCTACGTGGTCAAGACCTGCCCAAACCCGCCCGCGGGCCTTTTTCTAGCCGAGGCCCGGGGCCTGCAGGCGCTGCGAGGGGCCGAGGTGCGGACGCCAGAGGTCCTTTGGGCGGGGGAGGAGGGGCTGGTGCTGGCCTACCTACCCCCCGGGAAGCCCGACTGGCCCGCTTTGGCTGAGATGCTGGCCCGCCTGCACCGCCACAAAGCCCCCACCTACGGCAGTCCGGTCCCAGCCTATCTGGGCCGGTTCGCCCTTCCAGGAGGCACCTCGGACGACTGGGCCCGCTTCTGGGCAGAAAAACGGATGCAGCCCCTGCTGGAGGCCACCTGGGGGAGGCTCGAGGGGCTCGAGCCCCGGGTAGAGGCCAGCTTGAAGACCCCTCTACCCCAGGAAGGCCCAGTGCTCATCCACGGCGACCTCTGGCATGGCAACGTGCTGCACGCAGAGGAAGGCCCGGCCCTGCTGGACCCTTCGGCCTGGTGGGGTGAGCGCGGGGTTGACCTAGCGATGATGCGGCTCTTCGGCGGCTTTCCCCGGGAATTCTGGGAGCACTACCAGGCCCACTACCCCATCCCCCCAGAGGTGGAGGCCGCGCTGCCCCGGTACCAGCTCTACTACCTTTTGCTCCACCTCCATCTCTTTGGCTCCGGCTACCTACCTGCCATTGCCCGCACCCTCGGCTAGTTGCGGCTCACCTTGCGGTTCAAAAAGTCCATCAAGACGTACTTGCCAATGTTGGCCGGGGTGGTTAGGTAGGCCTTTCCCCGGGTGATCTGGGTGATCTTCTTGACAAAGGCCAGAAGCTCCGGCTCCCGGGCCAGCATAAAGGTGTGGATGGGAATGCCCTCCTTACGGGCCAGGGTGGCCTCCTTGAGGGTTTCGGCCAGGATGACGGGGTCAAGCCCCCAGGCGTTCTTGTATATCTGCCCCGAGGGCAGGGTAAGGGCGGAGGGCTTCCCGTCGGTGATCATGATGATCTGCTTCATCTCTCCGCTCATCTTGCGCAGCATCTTGCGGGCCAGCCTCAGCCCCTCAGCGGTGTTGGTGTGGTAGGGCCCCACCTGCACCGTGGGAAGCCGGCCCAGGGGGACTTCCTCGGCGCTGTCGTGAAAGATGCCGAAGCGCACCTGGTCGCCCGGGTACTGGGTACGGATAAGGTGGGCCAGGCCCAGCGCCACCCGCTTGGCCGGGGTAAAGCGGTCCTCCCCGTAGAGGATCATGGAGTGGGAGCAGTCGAGCAACACCACCGTGTTCATGGCCGCGGTGTACTCGGAGAGCTCAACCACCAGGTCCTCCGGCCCCAGGTTGTCCAGGCCCTTCATGACCAGGTTTTTTAGGGTTTCCCCGATGTGCAGGTTGGGCTGGTCGCCGAACTCGTAGGGTTTGGTCTCGCCGCTGGACTCTACCCCTGGGGCGTAGTGCCGAGTGGGGTGGGCCCCTGGGGCATTCTTCCCCAGAGCACCGAGCAGGGCCCGCAGGCTCTTCATACCCAGGAAGTCCACCGATTTGTTGGTGAGCTCGAGCCGGGCTTCCTGGGCCTGGCCCTGGTAGCCCTGGCCCGGCTGGCTGGGATCAGTCCCGGGAAGCCGGATGTAACCCTCGTCCTGCAGGCGCTGGATGAGCTTCTGTATCTCCCGGTAAAGCCGGGTCTCCTCCTTGCGGTTGGCGAACCGGGCCTCCCGCAGCCACTCCTCGGGGATGCGGTCCTGCTCCAGCAGGGCCTGCAAAAGCGCGTCGTAGAGGTCCTCCAGGGTGGGGCCCCGGTTGGGGTCGGGCTGGTAGCGGTTGTAGGGGTCGGAAAAGCCCGAATCCATCAGGAAGTCCTGGATCATCTCCATCAGGTCGGCCCCGCTGAGGTCGTCAAAGCCGGGCTCGTACTTGGAGTAACGGACGCGCATGGCTCCTCCTCAATTCCCACTGCCCCAACGCTCCCCCCGCTCCAAGGGGGCGCTGTAGCTCTCCTCTCCTCGGGCAATCTTGCGCCGGCCCGCCAGGCCCTCCAGGATGAACTCAGCCGCCGCCACCAGGGCCTCTGGGGTGGCCTGCGGCTCCAGCTTCCGGGCTGCGGCCAGCAGCCCTGGTACCTTCTCCATCTCCCCGAGCACCTCCTTGGCCCCGGCCTCGGGCAGGGTTAGCAGATGGCCTTCAGAGAAGTACTGCACGATCTCATCGGTGGCCAAGCCTCGTGCGCGCTCCCCATAAACCATGCCAAAGGCCCTCAGCAGGAGGTCTTTGGCCACCCGCTCGGCCCCCTGGAGCTCACCCTCGTACTCGAGCTCTATCTTTCCGGTAATCGCTGGCAAAGCAGCGTAGAGGTCAAGGGGCCGGGCCACCGGCCGCTCGCCAAAGCGCAGGGCCCGGCGCTCAGCGTTGGAGACCACCAGCTCCAAGAGGCTTATGGACAGGCGCTGGGAGACCCCCGAGGTCTTGTCCACCCGCTTGTCCTCCCGGGCCACAAAGGCCACCGCCTCCGAGGCTTCCGCCACGTAGGCCGGCACGTATATGCCCTCCTCGCGGGCGACCCAGGCCTCCTGACGGGTGATGGCCAGGCCCTCCTCCAGGGTGCGCGGGTAGTGGGTACGAATCTCCGAGCCGATGCGGTCCTTGAGGGGGGTGACAATCTTCCCACGGGCGGTGTAGTCCTGGGGGTTGGCGGTAAAGGTGAGCCAGACGTCCAGCGCAAGGCGCACAGGGTAACCCCGTATCTGCACATCCCCTTCCTGAAGGATGTTGAAAAGCGCCACCTGCACCTTAGGGGCCAGGTCGGCCACCTCGTTTATGGCGAAGATGCCCCGGTTGGCCCTGGGTAAAAGCCCGTAGTGAACCGCCTCCAGGTCGGAAAGCCCGCTGCCCCGCCGGGCCGCCTTGATGGGGTCTATATCGCCCAAGATGTCGGCCACGGTGGTGTCGGGGGTAGCCAGCTTCTCCACATACCGCTCGGAACGAGGAACCCAGACGATGGGGGCATCCTCCCCCGCCTCTTCCAGGAGCCGCTTGGCCTCGGCCGATAGGGGGGCCAGGGGGTTGTCGCGAAGCTCGGTGGGCAAAGCCGGAATCTCCTCGTCCAGAAGGTCGGTGAGCTGGCGCAGGATGCGGCTTTTGGCCTGGCCCCGCAGGCCCAGCAGGATGAAGTTGTGCCGCGCCAGGATGGCGTTGATCAGGCCGGGGATGACCGTGTCGTCGTAGCCGTGGATGCCGGGAAAAACCCGCTCGCCGGAGCGGAGCTTGGCGATGAGGTTCTCCCGCGCCTCGTCCTTGACGCTGCGGCGAAGTTTCTCCAGCGGGTAAGTGCGCCTCAGCTCGCCTAAGGTCCGGGCCTTGCTCATTGCTCCAGTTTAGCCTGGGGAGCCTCGGGCGTCTGTAAATCAGATGGGGATTGGTCCACCAGGGCCACCACCAGGCGCCCCGGCCCGTGCACCCCCTTGACCATGATCTGCCCGATGTCCGCAGACTTGCTGGGCCCTGAGTGGAGGGCTAGGGCCGAGGGCCGGTGGGACAAGGACAGAAGGGCCTCGTAAAGCGTGGCGTAGACCCGACTCCCCGGGACAAAAACCAGATGGGTAGGGGGCAGAAGCTGAACCCGGCGCCCCTCCCGGCTGCCCAGGACCACCGTGCCCGTCTCGGCCACCGCCCCTAGGGCCCAGGAGACCCCCAGGGGGGCCTCCTCCGGCGGACGAAGCGGGAGGGCAGGGCGGAGCGCAGCAGGGAGCCCCTCCCCCAAAGCCACCCCCTCAAAGGTCTGGGCGAAGCCGGCCAACCACGCCTGGGCAGCCTCGAGGCTCTCCAGCACCACCGCCTCGGCTCCGTTCTCTTCTAGCCGCCTTAGAAAGAGGGCCCGGGCCTCAGCCGGGGCCAGGGAGGCCGGCTCTAAGGAAGGGGGCAGCTCGAGCCGGGGGCGGTGCTCCAGCGCCCGGCGAATCCGCGCCAGGATGCGCTCGCGCATAACCGCAGTCTAGCAGGCTTGACAAGCCGGGGTGGGAGGCTTAGAGTTTGAGTTAACGATAACTCAAAATTTTTTACCCATAGAAAAGGGAAATAAAAATGCCAGATAGTAACGTTACCCTAGAGCACGTGGCCCGCCTCGCGGGGGTCTCAAAGGTCACCGTTTCCAAGGTGCTCAACAACACCGGGCGCATCTCTGAGGACACCCGGAAGCGCGTGCTGGAGGCCGCTCGCCAACTCGGTTACGTAGCCAACACCGCCGCCCGAAGCCTGCGGGGGCGGCCCACCCAGATTCTGGGGATGGTCATCCCAGAGCTCATAAGCCCCTACTTTGCCGAAGTGGCCCGGGCCGCGGCCGACGCAGCCAGCCGGCAGGGCTACGACCTGGCCCTCTTCACCACCTCGCGCGATCCCAAGCGGGAACGGGAGCGGGTAGGGGCGCTGCTGGGGGGCCTGGCTGATGGGCTAATCATTGTGGTACCGATTGGGGCAGCAGGGTTCCTAGCCGATTTGGAGCGGAGCCGGGCCCCGGTGGTGCTTATCAACCATTTTGGCGCCAGCACCCACCTGCCGGTGGTGCGGGCGGACAGCTTTCAAGGCTCGCTCGCCGCGGTAGAGCACCTGCTCTCGCTGGGGCACCGGCGCATCGGCTTTGTAACCGGAGCGGCCCACTCGAGCCAGGCCGCCGAACGCTACCGGGCCTACCAGGCCTGCATGGTGGCGGCCGGGCTGTGGGACGAGGCCCTGGTACGCCCGGGGGACTTCACCCAAAGGCGCGGCTTTGAGGCCGGCCTGGAGCTGCTGAGCCTGCCCGATCCGCCCACCGCCATTTTTGCCGCCAGCGACCTGACCGCTTTTGGGGTGATTGACGCGGCCCGGGCCAAAGGCCTGCGGGTGCCCGAGGACCTCTCGGTGGTGGGCTTTGACGACATCCCGGCCGCAGCCCACGCCCATCCCAGCCTGACCAGCGTGGCCCACCCCATCCAGGCCATGGCCCAGGCCGCGGTGGACCTTTTCTTGAAGGCTCGAGCCGGCCAAACGGTGCGGGATACCCTGATTGAGTTTCCCAGCCGGCTGGTGGTGCGGGCCTCCAGCGGCCCCGCGCCCAGGAGGTGGCCATGAGGACCTTGGGGCAAAGGCTTTGGCGGTACCGAGGGCTTTACCTGATGTTGCTTCCGGGGCTCCTCTACTTCTTGGTCTTCCGCTACTGGCCTCTTTGGAACGCCCAGATCGCCTTCCGCGACTTCCAGCCGGTCCTGGGGGTCTGGGGCAGCCCCTGGGTGGGTTTGCAACACTTTTACGACTTCTTCAACTCCTACTACTTTGAACAGCTCCTGCGCAACACCCTGGTTATCAGCGTGGCCAAAATCGTAGCCGGTATCCCCCCAGCGGTCCTCTTAGCCATCGCGCTGCACGAGACCAGCCGGCGCTTCCTCTCCCGGCTGGTGCAGACCGTGAGCTTCCTGCCCCACTTCCTCTCCTGGGTCATCGTCTACGGCATCCTGCTGGCGGTGCTCTCACCGAGCGACGGCCTTCTAAACCAGTTCCTACAGGCCTTTGGGCTGGAGCCTATCCCCTTCCTCACCTCGGTGCAGACCTTCCAACCGGTGGTGGTGCTCTCCGAGGTGTGGAAGGAGACCGGCTGGAGCGCCGTCCTGTTCCTAGCCGCCCTTCTCTCCATCAACCCAGCCCTCTACGAGGCCGCGGCTATAGACGGAGCCTCACGCTGGCAACAGGTGCGCTACATCTCTTTGCCGGGTCTGACCGGGGTATTGGTGCTGGTGCTGCTCCTCAAAATCGGCAGCATCCTGGACGCCGGCTTCCACCAAATCTTCGTGCTCTACTCGCTCCCCGTCTACAGCGTGGGGGACATCATTGACACCTGGGTCTACCGCCAGGGAATCCTGAACTTCCAGTTCAGCCTGGCCACCGCGGTGGGCCTGTTCAAAGGGGCGATTGGGCTAGTGCTCATCGTGCTGGCCAACCACCTGGCCCGGCGCTGGACGGGCAACAGCCTTTACTGAGGGAGAACCATGGCCCGCAAGATACTTTCCCGAAGCGACCGGTGGTTTGAGTGGAGCGTGGACGCCTTCTTGGTCCTGGTGCTGGTCATCACCCTGGTGCCAATGTGGTACGTGGTGATGGTCTCCCTCCTCCCCTTTGGCGAAAGGCCTAGCCTATGGCTGCCTCCTTGGAAGTGGTCGTTTGAGGCCTATGCCCAGCTCGTAGGCCAGCCCTCCATCTGGCGGGCCCTGCTAAACAGCGTAATCCTGACCGTGGGCGGAGTGTTCATCAGCCTAAGCCTGACCGTGTTGGCCGCCTACCCCCTCTCCCGACGCGACCTCCCAGGCCGGGGGCTGATCGTGGGCCTGATCCTGTTCACCTTCCTCTTCAACGCCGGGCTTATCCCCACTTTCCTGGTGGTCAAAGACCTGGGGCTGCTCAACACCTACTGGGCCATCCTGCTCAATGGGGCCATCAGCGTCTACAACCTTTTGGTCTTGAAGACCTTCTTCCAGAGTATCCCCGAGAGCCTCGAGGAGGCCGCCCGCATAGACGGGGCCAGCGACTTCCAGGTGCTGTGGCACGTGGTGCTGCCCCTTTCCAAACCCGCCCTGCTCACCATCGGGCTTTTCTATGGTGTGGCCAATTGGAACAACTTCTTCGAACCCATCCTCTTCCTCTCCGACCGCAACCTGATGCCCCTGCCGGTGGTGTTGCGGGACATCCTCACCGGGCTCAACGTCGCCGAGTACGTGGAGGGCAGCGCGGCCCAGGCTGCCCCAGCCGAGGCCCTGAAGATGGCCTCCGTTGTCCTTATCACGCTGCCGATGCTTTTGGTCTACCCCTGGCTCCAGCGCCACTTCACCAAAGGGGTGCTCATCGGCAGCGTGAAGGAATAGTAAGGAGGAAGCTATGCGCAAAGGTCCAAAGCTCCTGCTGTTGGCTGCGGTTCTGGCCACCCTTGCTGCTAAGGCCCAGGGCCCCACCGAGCTGCACGTGGCGCTGTACGCGGCCAACCCCGAGGCCCCTGCCCCGCCGCCAAACTGGGAGGTCTACCAGATTCTGCGGGACAAACTGGGCATCAACCTCAAGTTCACCATGCTGCCCACCGGGGCCGATGGCGACAACCGGCTGGGGGCCCTGGCCGCCGCCAACGACCTGCCCGACCTCTTTGAGGTGCGCAGCCTAGCCCTCTTTGACCGGCTGTTACAACAAGGCCAGCTCGCCCCAGTGAACAAGCTATTCCCTCAGATGCCCCGCCGCACCCAGGTGCGCTACTCCGACCCCCGGCGTAACCGCCTGGTGAGCGTGCGCGACCAGATTTACGGCCTCCAGGAACGGGTCACCCTAAGCCGTCAGTACGCCATCTGGGTGCGCAAGGACTGGCTGGACAGGCTGGGCCTGCAACCCCCCAGCACGCTGGAGGAGTTCTTTCAGGTGGCCAAGGCCTTTACCGAACGCGACCCTGATGGAAACGGCCGCAACGACACCTACGGCTTCGGCGGGGTGATTGATTACGATACCGCCGGCATCCTGCCAGGCCTTGGTCTGGGCAACCACTTCCAGTGGGTCTACGGCGCCTACGGTGTGGCCGGCACCTGGAACTACGACCCCAGGGCCTTCGCCGCCAACCTGCGCGACCCCAACTTCCGGCGGGCCACCGAGTTCATCCGCCGCCTGGTGGAGGCCAAGGTGATAGACCCCGACTGGGCCACGCTGCGCCGGGCCGACCTGCGCACCCGCTGGCAACAAGGCCGCTACGGCATGTTCTTCGAGAGCGTAGGTGGGCTACAGGCCGGGCTGCAAAACTTCTACGCCAACAACCCCAACGCCGAGCTAATCATGCTCGCCCCACCCAAGGGCCCTGAGGGCAAGAGCTCCATGGGCACCTATTCCTCGGCGGGCTGGCTCTTTGTGGTCTCCAAGCGGGCCATGGACAGCGGAAAGGATGCGGCCATCGCCCGCTTCCTGGAATGGGCCCACAGCGGGGAGGGCTACTACCTGCTGGGCTGGGGCCGCAAAGGGCAGGACTACATCCTCGTCAACAACGTGCCCACGGTGAACACCCAGGTTCCCATCAGCGTGCGAGGCAGCTATACCCAGATGCGCTGGCTGGCCTTCAACGCCAACCCTATTGAGATGCGCGGGCGCTACCCCGAGATCACCGTGGCCGGGCGCAAGTTCGTGATGTACCAGCTTATGGAAAAAGCCCAGGCTCAGGGCAACTGGATTAACCGCACCGGCGATGTGGCGGTGAAGGCCGCCCCCAACCAAGCCGACATCGAACGCTACGTCGCGGAGAACCTGGTGCAGTTTGTGCTGGGGCAGCGGCCCATCAACGACACCACCTGGCGTCAGTTCTTGGACGGCCTCAGGAACCTTCGCTTTGAGCAGTACGAGGCTGCAGCGGAGAGAACCCTCCGCGAGTACGGCTACTTGTTGCCCACGCCCACGAGGTGACGATGCGCTACTTCCACACCCTTCCCAAAGGCCCCGGATACCACCCCTTGCCCGACCAAAGCTGCAAGCTGCTGGCCTTCGCCAAGCTCAACCTCGAGCCCCACCAACAGCATCAAGGGGAGACCGGTGACCGGGAGGCGCTGCTGGTGGTGCTCTCTGGCCAGGCCCGGGTGCAGGTGGAGGACAAGGTCTTCGCCCCTGTGGGGGGCCGGCCCAACGTCTTCGCTGGGCTGCCCCACAGCGTCTACCTTCCCCGGGGGGTGCGCTATCGGGTGGAGGCCCTGAGCCGGCTCGAGGCCGCCCTGCCCTCTGCCCCCAGCGACCTAAAAACCGAACCCTACGAAATCCGCCCCGAGCAGGTGCGCACCGGTCAGTGGGGCACCCTCAACTTCAGCCGCCAGTTCCGCGAAATCCTGGTACAGCCCAACGGCCTGCCCGCAAGCCGCCTCATCGTGGGCGAAACCATCACCCCCAGCGGCAACTGGAGCACCTACCCTCCCCACAAGCACGAGGTAGAGGAGGGCGGCGAGGTCTTCCACGAAGAGATGTACTACTTCCGCCTGAGCAGCCCCGAGGGCTTCGGCCTGGTGCGGCACTACAGCCCCGAGCGTGGCTACGACCAAACCTACACCGTCCGCGACGAAACCCTACTGGCCATCCCCCACGGCTACCACACCTACGTGGGGGCCCCCGGCTACACCAGCTACTACCTGTGGTTCCTGGCGGGAGAGGGGCGCACCCAGGGGGTGCGGCTTGACCCAGAGGTTGGCTGGGTGCAGAAGACAGTGGGGATGTTCTGACCCATGAGGCCCACACCTCCCACAAACTACCTAACCCAGCTCTTTTCCCTGCAGGGCAGGGTAGCCCTGGTCACCGGCGGGGCTACCGGCATCGGCCGGGCCATCGCCTTAGGGCTGGCCCAGGCCGGGGCCGACGTGGCGGTGGTCACCGCTCACACCGACCCAAAGGCGGTGGGTGAGGCCATAGAAGGCTTTGGGCGGCGCTTTGCGCCCATATGGGCCGACCTGAACCAACCAGAAGCAGCTTTGCGGGTGGTAGAGGCTGCCGAGGCTGCTTTGGGCCCAGTGGACATCCTGGTCAACAACGCCGGCATTATCCGGCGGGCCCCCGCCGAGGCCTACAGCCCAGCGGACTGGGAAGCGGTCTTGGAGCTCAACCTGAACGCCCTGTGGCGGCTCTCCCAAGCCGTCGGGGTTCGGATGCTGGCTCGAGGCCGGGGCAAAATCATCAACATCGCCTCGCTGCTCTCCTTCCAGGGAGGAATCCGGGTACCGGCCTACGCCGCAGCCAAGCACGCGGTGGCCGGCCTGACCAAGGCCCTGGCCAACGAGTGGGCGGCCTCAGGGGTGAACGTGAACGCCATCGCCCCCGGCTACATCACCACCGACAACACCCAGGCCCTACGGGACGACCCTGAACGGGCCCGGCAGATTCTAGAGCGCATCCCCGCCGGGCGGTGGGGCAGTCCCGAGGACCTGGTGGGGGCTGCCTTGTTCCTGGCCGCCCCCGCCTCCGACTATGTACACGGACACCTGCTGGTGGTGGATGGAGGCTGGTTGGCCCGTTGAAAGGTGGTGCTATGCAGAACCCAAGGTCAGCAGCATCGTTTGAGGAAGAGCTACGCCAGGCCCGCATAATGGGCATCCTGCGGGCCCAAAGCGCGGAAATCGCGGTAGAAGCGGCTCGAGCGGCCATCCGGGCCGGGCTGCGGGTGTTAGAGGTGGCCTTCACCACCCCCGGCGCCACCGAGGCCCTGCAGGAACTCCGGGGGCTACCCATCCTGCTGGGGGCCGGCACCCTCCTCACCCGGGCCGAAGGAGAGGCCGCCTTGGAGGCTGGGGCCCGCTTCTTGGTAAGCCCCCACCTAGGCGAGGACCTCCTCGAGCTAAGCCGGGAAGCCCAGGTTCCCTACCTACCCGGTGTGCTCACCCCCACCGAGGTACACCGGGCCCTGCGGCTGGGCGCCAGCCTTATTAAGCTTTTTCCCATCGGCGCGGTGGGCGGGGCGGTCTACCTCCAAGACCTTCTTGGACCCTTCCCCGGGCTCAAGGCCATGGTCACCGGGGGGGTCAGGCCCAGCGAGGTGCCCCGTTACCTGCAGGCCGGGGCCCTGGCGGTGGGGCTGGGCTCCAACCTATTTCCCCGTCAGGCCCTAGCCGAGGGCCGCTGGGAGGCGGTGGAGGCCGCGGCGAGGGCCGCCCTAGACGAGGCCGGAGGGGTGGTGTGAAGACCTTAGACATCATCGGCATCGGCGAGGCCATGGTAGAGCTCTCCGCCGAGGAGCCCCTGAGCCAGGCCACCCACCTGCGCCGTTCCTACGGCGGCGACGTGCTCAACGCCCTAATCGCTGCGGCCCGGCTGGGGGCCCGGGTAGGCTTCATCAGCCGGGTGGGGCAGGACCCCTTTGGGCCGGGCCTGCTTTCCTCCTGGCAGGCCGAAGGGGTAGACACCCGGCACGCACCTTTGGTGGAGGGGGAGAACGGGGTCTACTTCATCAGCCTACAGGCCAATGGGGAGCGGGAGTTTACCTACCGACGGGCGGGCAGCGCCGCATCACGGCTCAGCCCCGCGGCTCTAGACCCCGCGTACCTACGCCAAGGCCGGGTTTTGCTGCTCTCCGGCATCACCCAGGCCCTCTCGGAAACCGCCCAGGCCACCTGCTTAGAGGCCGCCCGGCTGGCTCGAGGGGCCGGCCTCCTGGTGGCCTTTGACCCCAACTACCGCCCCCGGCTCTGGGCTCCTAGGGGCGGGCTCGAGGCCGCCCAAACCGCCTGGAGCGAGCTAAAGCCCTACGTGGACCTACTGCTGCCCAGCCACCCGGCCGACCTGCCGGCGCTGGCCCTAGAGGGGAAAAGCCCCCCAGAGGCCCTGCAGGCCCTCGCCTCCCAGGGCTTCCGGGTGGCCCTTAAGGCTGGCCCCGAGGGGGCCTGGCTGGCCTGGGAGGGCCGGATTCACCGCCTTCCCCCCAGCCCCACCGGGGCCATACGCGACACCACCGGGGCCGGGGATGCCTGGAACGGAGTCTTTCTGCACGGGCTGCTCTTGGGCCTCAGCCCGGAGGAGGCCGGGGCCCGGGCCAACCGAGCCGCGGCGCAGAAGCTCGGCTTCCGAGGGGCCATCCCTCCTTGGCCCTGGCCCCAGGCCCTGGCCGCAAAGGAGTAAACCCCGATGCAACCTGACCAAGACTGGGAAGCTGCTGAGCCCGGGGTGGCGCGCCGGCTGGTGGCCCTAGGCCAGCGGATGATGGCCATCCGGGTGCGCTTTTCCGAAGGGGCCGAAGGCGCCCTACACGCCCACCCTCACGAGCAGATTACCCAGGTGCTGCGAGGACGCTTCCGATTCTGGCTGGGGGCAAGGGAGCTCGAGCTGGCCCCAGGCGACACCCTGCTCATCCCCGCCGGGGTGGAACACGGCGCTTTGGCCCTGGAGGAAGGAGAGCTGCTGGATATCTTCTCTCCCCTACGGGAAGACCTATTGCCCCCATCTCCCGAGCGCGTATGAACCCTTTTACTCTCCTCACCGACCCCAAGACCCGCCGCCGCATCGTCCGGCTCACCGACCGAGGCAACAACGTACACCTCTACTTCACCGAAAACGCCTTCGTCCTGAACCGGCCTGAGATCGTCTTCCGCTCCGACCGGGCCAGCAAAGCGCAGCGGGCCCCCCACGAAAACCCCCACTACAACCTGTTCAAGCTCAACTTCCTGACCGGAGAGGTCACCCAGCTCACCGACGAAGCCCACCCGGTGGGCAGCGCCACCAAGACCCCCGACGGGCGCCTCATCGCCTACCTGACCGCCGGCCAGGTCAAGCTGCTGGACACTCTTACCGGAAAAACCACCCTCCTCTACGAGGATGACGGGCGCTACCAGCTTTACTCCCCCTCCATCAGCCCCAACCGCCGCTACGTGGGCTTCGCCCGCAACGAGCGGGTGCGCGCGGTCAACACCAACGTCAACTACGGCGGCTTTAAGGAAAGCTACTACCAGATCAAAGACGGCCGCATCACCCTAGCCTCCACCGATGGCTCGGGCTGGTTTGACGTCTTCCGCGACACCCATTGGCTGGGCCATTTCCAGTTCTCACCCCTGGACTCCACCCTGGCCATCTTCTGCCACGAGGGGCCTTGGAACCTGGTCACCCAGCGCATCTGGCTTATTGACCTGCTGGCCCGGGAGGTCCGGCCCCTCTTCCGCCAGGACGAGGGGGACGCGGTGGGGCACGAGTTTTGGACGCAGGATGGACTGGTCTTTTTTGACAACCGGGGCCCCGGCCACGACGGCACCATCACCTCGAGCAAAACCCAGGCAGTGGTGCATGAGCCCGCCCCCAGCAGCTTCCGCCCCTACGTGGGCTGGATGGACACCCAGGGCCGGCTGGTCCGGCGGGTGGAGATGCCCTACTACTGCAACCACTACCACGCCCACCCCCACCGGCCCTTGCTGGTGGGGGACGACGCCGAACGGCTGGTGCTCATAGACGTGCGCGAGGACACCCCCCGGCTCGAGGTGCTTTGCTACCACGGCACCTCCTGGCACACCCAGGCCAGCCACTGCCACCCCACCTTTAGCTGGGACGGGCGCTACATCCTCTACGCCTCCGACCAGGGAGGACAGGTCAACCTATACCTAATAGACCTAGAGGACCCGGTGCTCTTCGCCTGACCTCTTCACGCCTCGCACCCGGTGGAGCAGCTCCTGCACCATCGCCTCAGGCGGGGCGGGAAGCTGCTCCGACTGGAAGTCCAGCACGCTGCGCAGGGGCATGTCCAACAGGAAGCCCATCAGGTCCATCCCGATAAAGGTCTCCCCTTCCTCCAGCCCGAAGGCGGCTCGGATTCGGGGCAGCATCTCCTCCAGGAAAGGCTCCATTATCCCCCGGCCCCGCTTGTCCTGGAGCCACTCGCGCAGGGTGGATTCCTCGTTGAGCAAGGAGGGCCAGTCCTGGGTGGCCTCGAGCACCACTGTCTGGCAGAGCCGGATGTCGGCGGAAGAGGCCCCCACCAGAATCTCGTACTCCCCCTCCTCGGCCACCCAGTCCTTCAACCCGGGGTGGTAGTAGGCAAAGGCCCGGTAGTCAAGCTCTATCTCCACGGTCTTGGTCTCGCCAGGCTCCAGGGCCACTTTCGCGAAGCCCTTGAGTTCCTTGGGCGGCCTCGGCAGGCTCGCCTGGGGGTCGCGCACGTACACCTGGACAATCTCCTTGCCGGCCATCTGCCCGGTGTTGGTCACCTCAAAGGCGATGCGCAGGCCCTCGGTGTCCTTGAAGCGGGGAGGACAGCGCAGGTTGGCGTAGTGGAAGGTGGTGTAGGAAAGGCCGTGGCCGAAGGGGAAGAGCACCGGCAGCTCCTTGGCCTCGTAGTAGCGGTAGCCGATGTAAATCCCCTCGCCGTAGCGCACCTCTCCGTTCTCACCGGGAAAGTTGAGGTAGGCCGGGGTGTCCTGTAGGCGCAGGGGAAAGGTCTCGGCCAGCTTCCCCGAAGGATTGACCCGGCCAAAGAGGATGTCGGCGATGGCCCCAGCGCCCGCCTGGCCCATCAGCCAGCCCTGCAGGACCGCCCCCACCCCCCCAATCCACGTCCGCATGTCTACCGCCGAACCGGTGTTCAGGATGACCACCGTGCGGGGCTGGGCCTGGCTCACCGCCTGGATGAGGGCCTCCTGCTGTGGGGTAAGCCCCAGGAAGGGGCGGTCGTAGCCCTCCGACTCCACCGCAGGCGGCAGGGCCACGAAGACCAAGGCCACCTCGGCCTCCTTGGCCCGGGCCACCGCTTCCTCAATGAGCCCGGGGTCTTCCGCCAGCCCCTCGGGGTATCCCTCGGCGTAGGCAATCTGGGCCTCCCCGGCCAGCCTGCGCAGCTCCTCCAAGGGGATGTCCACCCGGGTGGGGTTGACGTTGGAGCTGCCCCCACCCTGGAACTGGGGATACCGGGCTGAACGGCCAATCACCGCGATTCGCTGGGGGTTTTTCAGGGGCAACAGGCCCTCGTTCTTTAGGAGCACCATCCCTTCTGCGGCGGCCCTTCGGGCCAAGGCATGGTGGGCCTCAAGGTCAAACTGGCCTCCCTTGGGGGTGGCCTTAGCCCGAAAGACCACCCGCAGGATGCGCCGCACCGCCTCGTCCAGCCGGGCCTCCTCCAGCCGGCCCGAGCGCACCGCCTCCACCAGGGCCTGGGTAAAGCGGGCCTTAGGGCCGGGCATGGCCAGGTCAAGGCCCGCTTCCAGGGCTGCCACCCGGTCCACCACCGCCCCCCAGTCCGAGACCACCAGCCCCTCAAAGCCCCACTCGTCTTTGAGAATCTGCTGCAGGAGGTAGCGGTGCTCGGAGGCGTAGGTTCCGTTCACCTTGTTGTAAGCGCACATCACCGTCCAGGGACGGCCCTTTTTGACCGCAATCTCAAAGCCGGTCAGGTAAATCTCGCGCAGGGTGCGCTCATCCACCCGCACATCAATCCGCAGCCGCTGATACTCCTGATTGTTGGCAGCGTAGTGCTTGAGGGAGGTGCCCACCCCCTGGGCCTGCACCCCCTGGATGTAGCTGGCGGCCAGCTCCCCGGCCAGGTAGGGGTCCTCGGCGAAGTACTCAAAGTTGCGGCCGCCCAGGGGGCTTCGCTTCATGTTGTTGCCTGGGCCCAGCACCACGTCCACGCCCAGGGCGATGGCCTCCCGGGCAATGGCCGCCCCCACCTCCCGCAGAAGCTCGCGATCCCAGGTGGCGGAAAGGCAGGAGGCGGTAGGAAAAGCCGTGGCGGGGAGGCTCTTAGCCCCCACCGCCTGCACATCGGTCACCCGCCGAACCCCATGGGGCCCATCGGAGACCACCATCTCAGGGATGCCTAGGCGCGGGATGGCCAGGGTGGTCCAGGCGCTGGCCCCGGTGCAAAGGGCGGCTTTTTCCTCTAGGGTCATTTGGCAGAGAATTTGCTCAACTTCAAGCATGGTCAACTCCTAAGAAGGTTTTGGCTCGAGGTGCGCAACAACAGCTGAAAGACTCCGAACAAGCCCAAGGCCAGGATGTAGCAAACCGCGATGATGAGGGCCATGGGCAGGGCTGAAGCCTCGGGGAAAAGCCCCAGCAGGCTCCCGGCCAAAGCGCCGGCGCTTGAGCCCAGCGCCCCCAGAAGCGAGGAGGCCAGCCCAGCCCGCTCGGGGTAGGGCTCCATGGCCAGGGCCTGGGCGTTGGGCCGCACCAGGCCCATTCCCCCTACACAGACGAAAAGGGCCGCCCAGACCCCCAACATTCCTCCCAGACCCGTGGCCGCGGCCAGCACCAGACCCAAAGCCGCTCCCACCATCAGGCCCATGGCCCCTACCAGGATGCGGCGGCTCGAGCGGCGCTTGAGCAGAAGGGCGTTGAGCTGGGAACTGAGAATCAGGCCGAAGGCGTTTAGGCCGAAAATAAAGCCAAAGTGCTGCGGTGAAACCCCGTATACCCCGATGAACACCGGCGAAGCCGCGCTCAGGTAGGTGAAGAAACCCGCCCCCATCAGGCTGTTGGGTAGGGCGTAGGCCAGAAAAGCCCGCTCGCGCAACAATCGGATGTAGT
The DNA here is from genome assembly GCF_003574085.1 of Meiothermus luteus. Taxonomy (GTDB): domain Bacteria; phylum Deinococcota; class Deinococci; order Deinococcales; family Thermaceae; genus Meiothermus; species Meiothermus luteus. The sequence goes on from NZ_QWKZ01000012.1 coordinate 18,331, forward strand.
CTCCTAGGGCCGCCCACAGTGGGCTTTGGGTGCGCCGGGCCGGAGGATGGGTTTCGGGGAGGGCCAGCCCGACCAGACCCAGGCACAAAAGGCCAAACAGGGCCAGCAAGACAAAGATAGCCCGCCAGTCCAGGTACAGGAGTATCTGCCCCCCTACCAAAGGCGCCAGAATAGGGGCCGCCCCCATCACCAAGGTCAGGTAGGAGATGACCTGGGCAGCCTGGCGGCCCCGGAAGAGGTCGCGCACGATGGCCAGGGTGGTGACCATCCCCACCGAGCCCCCCAGGGCCTGCAAAAAGCGGAAGAAGACCAGCAGGGGCATGGAGGGGGCCAGCGCACAGCCCAGCGAGGCCAGCACGAAGAGCCCAGAGCCCACCAGCAAGGGTCGCCGCCGCCCCAGGCGGTCGCTCAGGGGGCCGTAGAGGAGCTGGCCCAGCGAGAGCCCTAGGAAGTAGACGGCCATGGTCTGGTGGGCCTGGGGGTTTTGGAACTCCTGGGCGATGGTGGGCAGGGCCGGCATGTAAAGGTCGGTGGAAAGGGGGCCGTAGGCGGCTAGGGCGCCGAGGATGAAAATCAGGCCCAAAGAAGGGGTTTTAGAGGCGGGTTCCACAGAATTACCCCAAAACAGGGCGCAGAAGCGCTGACCCTGGGTATACCATGGCCGGAGCGGGCACAATGTCATCCGTGGAACCTGGGCACGTCGGACAAAAGACGCTTGGTGTAGGGGTGCTGGCTCTGCTCCACCACTCGCTCCACCGGCCCCTCCTCTACCACCTCCCCTTGGTGCATCACCAGAATGCGGTCGCTTAGGTAGTAGGCCTGGCCGATGTCGTGGGTGATGAAGATGATGCTGGTTCCCTGCTCTTGACGCAGGTCTTTGAGCAGGTTGAGCACGGTGGCCCGAAGGCTTGCGTCTAGGGCCGAGGTGGGCTCATCGGTAATCAGCAGGCGGGGCCGAAGCATGATGGCCCGGGCAATCATGACCCGCTGGCGCTGGCCCCCCGAAAGCTGGTGGGGATACTTCCCTAAAATCCCTTCCGGCTCGAGCCCCACGCTTTGCAAAGCCGTGCGTATGCGCGCTTCGCGCTCCTGGGAAGAAAGGGGCCCAAGGAGGCCCAGGGACTTCTGCAGCAAGCGCCGCACGCTGTAGAACTGGTTAAAGGAGGAATAGGGGTCCTGAAAAACCGCCTGCACCATGCGCCAGTAGGCCCGCAGGGGTATGCGGAACACGTCCCGACCCTCCAAGCGCATCTGGCCCTGGGTAGGCGAGAGGAGCCGCAAAATCAGCCGGGCCAGGGTGGACTTCCCTGAACCGCTCTCGCCCACTACCGCCACAATCTCACCCGGCGCCAGGCTAAAGGTCACCCCCTTTACCGCCTGCAAGGTTCGCTTCCCACTCCCAAAGGTGCGGCCCAGGGCCTCCACTTCCAAAAGGCTCTTCATGCCAGCACCTCCTCCAACAGCCAACAAGCCGCGAAACGCTCCTCGCCGCCAAACCGGGGCGGCTCTAGCTCGCTGCAACGAGGCTGGGCGTATTTACAGCGAGGAGCGAAGCGGCAGCCCGGCGGCGGGCTTCGCAGGTCGGGGGGCGTTCCTTCAATCCCCTCGACGCGCTTTTGGCGAATATAAGGTTCAGGAACCAGCACTGCCCCTACCAGGGCCTGGGTGTAGGGATGGCGGGGGGCCTCCACCAGCTCCTCGCTCGGCCCCAGCTCCACCACCTTTCCGGCGTACATGATGGCAATTCGGTCTGCAACGCTGCGCAGCAAGGGTAGGTCGTGGGCGATGAAGATGACCCCCTCAATCACTCCTTGTTCCAGGAGCTTCCTAAGCATCCTCACCACCGCCTTCTGGCTCGAGACGTCCAGGGCTGAGGTAGGCTCATCGGCAACCAACACCTTGGGGTTGAGCAGGGTGGAAATCACCGTGACCACCCGCTGCCGCATGCCTCCTGAGAGCTGGTGCGGGTAGGCCTCGAGGACCCGGCTAGGCAACCCAAGCTGCTCAAGGCGCTCCCGGGCGCGCGCATAGGCCTCCTGGGGGGTAGTCTTTGGCTCGTGGGCCCGAATGACCTCCAGGGCAATCTCACGAACTCGAGCGGTAGGGTTCAAAGCGTTTAGAGCGCCCTGCGGGAGCAGCGCCACCTTGCGGCCACGCAGCTCACGGGGCAAGTGAATCCCCTGCCCCAGTGGGTAGACTGCGCCATCCAGCCAAAGCTCCCCTTGCTCCACCCAAAGGGGGGGGCGGGCCAAAAGGGCCAGTACCTGGGCCAGGGTAGACTTTCCGCACCCCGACTCCCCTGCAATTCCCAACACCTCACCACGGCGCAGTTCCAGCGAAACGCCATCCACTGCCCGAACCCTTTGCCCACCTTGGGCGTAAGCCGCACAGAGGTTCTTCACACGCAGCAGGGTGTCCATCAGGCCCTCCGCAGACGGGGATTGAACACCTCGTCCAGGCTTGACTGAAGCAGCAAAAGCGCGAACGAAATGACCGTGAGCAGCAGCGTGGGTGGCAAAAAAGCCCAATAGGCCCCAGTACGGATGGCCTCGCCCTGAATGGCAAACTGCAGCATCTTGCCTAGACTGATGGTGTTGTCTGGCCCTAGCCCCAAGAGGCTTAGCGCAGCCTCGCTCAGAATGGCGCTGGCTAGCTGAAGCACAAAGGCCATGAAGATGTAACTGAACATGTAGGGCAGAATCTCCCAAAGAATGATGGAGAAAGTGCCTGCCCCTGAAAGCCGGGCCACGTCTACATGCTCACGAACGCGCAACGAGGCGGTTTGGGCCCGAATGGCTCGAGCCGTCCAAGGCCAGCTCGTGACGCCGATGATGAGGGCCAGCGAGACCAGGGTGCGCGACTCCAGGGCCACCGAAAGCAGGATTAGAATCACGATGGTCGGGATGGTAATCACCACGTTGGTGAGGCCCATCAATATCTCATCCACAACCCCGCCCAAGAAACCCGCCAGGGTGCCAATCAACACACCAATTGCGGTAGCCACCAGGCCTGCGATCAGCCCTATCTTGAGCGAGGTGCCCAGCCCGTGCATGAGCTGCAAAAAGACATCGTTGCCAATGACATCGGTGCCTAGAATGGCGTTGGCCGAAGGCGGGTCGTAGCGGCCTCCCACCGCAAAAAGCGGGTTGCGGGTGTCCAGCATTGGACCCAGTACCGCAAAAGCCACCACCAGAAGGAGTATCCCCACGCTCAAGCGGAAGCGCCCTTTGGACAAAAGTTGGGCCAAAAGCGGGTTCATCGCTCACCTACCTGGGCCGCGCGAACTCTAGGGTCAATGAGGCCGTAGGTCAGGTCTATGATGAAGTTTGCCGCCAGCACAGCCACCGTCACCAAAAGGGTAATCCCCTGGATAAGGGGGTAATCATTCTGGCGGATGGCGGTAAAAAGCAGGCTGCCAATACCGGGGTAGGAAAAGACCACCTCGGTTAGCAGCGCCCCACCCACCAGCGAACCGATGGCCAAGGCCAGCCCCGTGATCTGCGGCAGCATGGCGTTGCGAAAGATGCTCCTTACAATACGGCGGTCGTCCACCCCCAGGCTTCGCTGGTAGTGAACATAATCAGCGCTCAACTCGTAAATGGCCATGGAACGCATCCCCACCGCTTGCCCTCCGATTAGAACCAGCACCAGCGACAAAAAGGGCAATGTGTAGTGGTGCAAAACATTGAGGACAAAGCCCAGGCTTAGGTGAGGGGTAGTACCGGGGGCATAGCCACCGAAGGAAGGGAAAAGGGGCAAGGCCACCGAGAAGAGATAGAGAAGCAGTATGGCCAAGCAGTAGTAGGGAATGTTAGAAAGAGCCAGAAAGCCCAAGAAGGCCCACCGGTCTACCCAACCTCCCCGGTAGGCCGCCAGCACCCCCAGCCAGTTCCCTAGAATCCAGCCCAGCAGTATGGCCGGGAGCTGTAAGGCCACCGTCCAGGGCAGCGAGGCCGCAATTAAATCGGCCACCTTGGCAGGATAATTGCCAAAGGAGGTCCCCAAATCACCCCGCAGGAGGTTTCCTAAATAGTTCAAGAACTGCTCCAAAGGAGGCCGGTCCAGGCCAAACTCCTTTAGGAAAGTTTGGTATATCTGCTGGCGGGCCTCCCCTTCGCTGCCGCCCCCTTGGGCCATGCGGGCCACAATGGTGTCCACCGGATTTCCCGGAATCAAGCGGGGCAGAAAGTAGTTGAGCACCACCGCAGCCAAAAAGGCCATGGTATACCAAGCGGCCTTGTTCAAGGCGTAGCGCAAGAATGGGTTTATTCCTCACCTCCTTCCTTTGGGGATACCCCAAAAGCCCTTGGGGCACCCCCAACAGGAACCAATTGCTTGGTCAGCTCCCTAAGCTCAGCGGCTCTTTATCTTGTAAACCGCACCCCAGCCCCACTGTGCATAGGCGGCGCATAGGGATTGGCGGCGTTGGGGAAACCCGTCCAGACCGTTTCGTTGTACTGGAAGAATTCAAGCGGCCGGTACATCAACGGGATGACCGGCACATCGGTCATAAAGATTTTGTCTAGCTCACCGTAAAGGCGTTTGAGCTCGGCCTCACTGGTGGCCGCAGCGGCTTTATCCAGAAGCTCTCCCACCTTGGGGTTGCTGTAGCGGTTGTAGTTCCAGAAAGCAGTCTGGCCCACCGGGGGCACACCCCGCCCGTCCAGCACATCGCGGAAGCGCTGCCAGGGGCTAGCCGGCCCCACCCCGCTCACAAACCAAAGCCCCAGGTCAAAGGTACCGTTGGCCATATTCTGGTTGGCCACCGGATACTCCGGAAACTCGGTGCGAAGGTCAATTCCCACCGCACGCGCGTTGGCGGCCACAATCTCCAGAGCCTGGTTCCAGTCTGTCCATCCGAAGGGGCACTGCACCTTCCAAGGACCGAGCCGGGTGCCGTCGGGAAGAACGTAGATACCATCGGAACCCTTCTTTGCGCCTAGCTCTTTCTCCAGGATTTCCAATGCCCGCCTGGGATTAAAGCTCCAGCCTTCCTTCCGAACCAGCTCGGCATCAAAAAACTTTTTCTCACCACCTTCAGGAATGATAAGGCTCGAGTTCACCGGCACCGAGTAGTTGGACATGGCGGTCTGGGCTATAAGAGGGTAGTTAATGGCATAGGCAATGGCCCGCCGCACCAAGGGGTTGTCCAGACCTTTCTTGTTGACATTTATGAAAATGATGGGAAGGTGGCCGGGAAGATGATAAGGAGGCTGCTTGAGCCACGTGGAAACAGGTAGGCGCTTCTGCTCCCACATTTTCCAAATCTCGGGCACAAACTGCTGGGAAAGGTCAACCTGGCCCTGCTCCAGCGCCAGGTTTCCAGCCTCGTTGGACTTGAAGATGGGATGCACGATGTAACGCGGTGCGGGCAAGCCCCAAACCGAGCGGCCCCAGTAGTTGGGATCGCGCTCCAGCACAATTCGCTCGTTGTTGTACTCCTTGAGCTTATACGGCCCTGAGCCCACCGGGTTGAGGTTGGCAAACTGCAGGATGGAACGCTCGGTTTTTTCCACCTGCGACCAAATGTGTTCAGGAAGAATAGTTACGCTGGCCAGGTAGTTGCGTACCAACCCAGGGTTCGGCTTTTGCGGGTTGAGCTGGATGGTTACCACGGTGGGGCTGTTCGCGCTCACCGATCTCACGTAATCCCAAAAGGGGGCATACCCCACGGGATGGCGTTTGGCCAGCTCAAAGGTATAGACCACATCCCGGCTGGTGAGGGGCCTTCCATCCTGCCAGCGAGTGCCGTTGCGCAGGGTAATGCGGAAGGTGGTGGGGTTAGGGGTCTCCAAGCGCGCTGCGAGCTGGGGCTCCAGCTCTCCGCTCAGCATGTTGTAGACAAAGAGGGTCTCGTAAAGGAGTTGGCTGCCAAAGGCGGTAGGAGCTGTGTTCGGCCAGGCTGCACCGGCCTGGGCCATCAAGGGATTGAAGCTTGAAGGAGGCCCCCACTGCAGCCCCCCCACATACAAGGTCTCCTTGCGGGGAAGCGATTGGGCCTGAACCCCTCCACAAAAAACCAGAAAGCCGAGAACGAAAAGCCAAATTTTGCGCACGGTTTACCTCCTAAAGCAAAAGAACTCGGTAGACTCCAGGGTGCAAAACACCCCCCGCCCATCCTGTTGATGGTCGCCTGACATCCCTAAACGCCTGGTCTAAACGGTCCTCCCCACAAAAACCCCGCCTGGGGCTATACCATCACCTCCTTTGCCCTTGTGGTGGTGGAGCGCACCACCAGCTCGGTAGAAAGGGTGAGTCGGCTGGTGGGGGGTCGGACCCCCCGCAGCATGGCCACCAAAAGACGCGCCGCCGCTACCCCCATCTGGTAGAGCGGCTGGCGAACGGTGGTAAGGGGTGGATACACCTGGCTAGCCTGGGGAATATCGTCAAATCCAACGATGGAAACATCCTCTGGTATTCGCAGCCCCATCTGCTTGGCCGCTTCCATCACCCCAAAGGCCATCAGGTCATTGGCGGCGAAGACCGCGGTGGGCGGCTGGGGCAGCGAAAACAGTTGCTGACCCGCCGCAAAACCGCTGGGCTGCTGAAAGGTTCCTTGCACCACCAAAGTCTTATCAAAGGGCAGGCCCGCGCTGGCCAAGGCTTCCTTGTAGCCCTTCAATCGGGCTGCTGAAGCCCCAAAGCCCTTCGGTCCGGCCACATAGCCGATGCGCCGGTGGCCCAGCTCCAGGAGGTGGGCCATAGCCTGGCGGGCCCCAGTGTAGTTGTCCACGTCCACCGAAGGGAGCAGGATTTGCTGGCCCCGGTGGTCAATCACCACCACCGGAACCCCCGCCTGTTCCACGGCTAGGAGCATTCGATCAGGGGTTTGGGGCAGAATGAGCAAAAGGCCATCGGTCAGGTTTTGCAAAAAAGCCACCTGCTGCTGCTCGCGGGCCATATCTGAGGCGGTAGAGATGAGCATCTCCATCCCCACCGCCCTCAGCTCATCGCTTGTGCCGCGCACGATCTCCCCCACAAACTGGGTGGTGAGGTCGGGCACCAGCATGCCCACGGTTTGCGTACGCCCCCCAGCCAGGCTGCGGGCTGCCAGGTTGGCGGTATAGCCAAGCTCACGGATGGCCTGCTCAACTCGAGCCCGGGTCTTCTCCGAAACGTTGGGGCGTTGGTTAATCACGTTAGAGACCGTGACGGTGGAGACCCCGGCAAGCTGGGCGACATCCTTCAAAGTGGCTTTGCGAAGCTTTCTCATGCAATCCAGCTTAGTAGGCGGTTTTAGTTAATCGGTAAGTTAATCGCTTAACCTAAAGCCTGTCAACCCCACCCCCAAAAAGACACGCCAGGACATTCCTCACACCCCCCAGGGCCTACAATCCAGCCCAGGGAGGGAATATGCCCATCCAGTGGAGTGAGCAGTACGCCGTGGGCGAGGCCCGGGTGGACCGCCAACACCAGAAGCTGTTTGAGTACATCAACCGGCTCGAGCGCCTGCTCGAGGAGGCCCAAAATGAGCCCCTAGACCGAGCCGAACTGGAGAACGTGTTCGCCTTCCTCGAGGCCTACGTCCACACCCACTTCGCCTACGAGGAGCTGTGCATGGCCCTGCGGGGCTGCCCGGTAGCCCAAAAGAACAAGGAGGCCCACGAAAGGTTCCTGGGGTTCTGGACCGACTTCAGCCGCGAGCACACCCCAAAAACCGTGGACCCCCCGGCCCTAAAGCGGCTTCACGCGGCCCTCTCGAGCTGGCTCACCCAGCACATCTGCAAGATCGACGTGACCCTGCGAAAGGCCCCGCCCCAGGCCTGAGGCTTACCCTCCTCATCCCCCGAGGGTCTACCCTGTGGGCATGAGAGGTTTCTATCTCCCTAAGGGCCCGCTGGGGCTGCTGGTCCTATTCCTGGCCGGGTCGGTGGGGTTTTTCCTGGTGCTCTGGCTCCTGGCCACCTTTTGGGTACTGGCGGTGGGGGCCGGGCTGGTGGGGGCCTTGGCCTACGGCTGGCGCCGCCTGGAGGCCCGGCTGCGCCCCCGCCGCTGGCGGCGCTTACCGGTGCGCCTGCGGCGCTGGGACTAAACCCATCCAGAGGACGGCTACCAGGCTCCTTTGCTCAGGCACTCGGCGTAAAGGGGGCAGTCCTGGCACTTCGGCCTGCGGGCCGTGCAGCGGTAGCGGCCGAAGAGGATTAGGGCGTGGTGCACGTAGACCCACTTTTCCTTAGGGAACAGCTCCTCGAGCTCGGCCCCCATCTTCTCGGGCGTCCTCGCCTCGGAAAGCCCCAGCCGCCGGGCCAGCCGGGTCAGGTGGGTGTCCACCGCAATCCCCGGCACCCCAAAGGCCGCCCCCAGCACCACCGTGGCGGTCTTCCAACCCACCCCGGGCAGCTCCTGCAGGCGGGCTTTGTCCTTTGGCACCTGGCCGCCATGCTTTTCCACCAACTTTTGGGCCAGGCGAACCAGGTTCCTGGCCTTAGAGCGGTACAGGCCGATGGTCTTGATGTAAGGCTCCACCTCCTCTGGGCGGGCCTGGGCCAGGGCAAAAGCGTCGGGGTAACGCTGGAATAGGGCCGGGGTAGCCTTGTTCACCGAGGCGTCGGTGGCCTGAGCGGAGAGCACCGTGGCCACCAGCAGCTCAAAGGGGTTGGCATGCGAAAGCTCGGTGGTGGCCTGGGGGTAAAGCTGCTCCATCACCGCCAAAACCTTGGCGGCCCGCGCTTTCCTGGCCTCCAACGAGGCCTTTGAGCCGCCCTGCGGCCCCTTGCTTCCCTTGGGAACCGCCCGGGCCATGCTCAGTACGCCTTGGCGAACAGAATCCGCTTGCCATAGGCGCTGGGCCGACCACAGCGGATACAAACCCCCTCGGCTTTGGGCTCATCAAAGGGGATGCAGCGGGTCGTAGCGGTGGTATCGGCCTTAATCTGCTTCTCGCAGCCCGCGTCGCCGCAGTGAAAAGCCTTTACAAAGCCCTGCTCAACCCTCTCCTTGAACTCGTCGTAGCCGTCCACCACCCAGGTGTGCGCATCGCGGAAGGCCAGAGCCCGCTGGTAGAGGTCTTGCTGGAAGCGATTAAGCCGCTCCTGCAAAAGCCCCGCCAGCCCCTCCTGCCTAAGGGTCTCCTTGCCCCCCAGGCGGCTGGCCAGGACCACCGTACCCCCCTCCACATCCCGGGGGCCCAGCTCGAGGCGCAGCGGCACCCCCTTGAGCTCCCACTCGTTGAACTTGTAGCCCGGGCTGTACTGGTCGCGGTCGTCGAGGTGAACCCGAATCCCGGCCTCCCGCAATACCCGGCACAGCGCTTCAGCAGCCGAGAGCACCCCCTCACGGGTCTCACCCTTGTAGATGGGCACCACCACCACCTGGATGGGGGCCAGCCGAGGGGGCAGGATGAGCCCCTTGTCGTCCCCGTGGGTCATCACGATGGCCCCTATGACCCGGGTGGAAAAGCCCCAGGAGGTGGTGTGGACGTACTTGTTCTCCTGGTCCTTGTCCTGGAACTGGATCCCGAAGGCTCGAGCGAAGTTCTGGCCCAGGTAGTGGGAGGTACACGACTGCAGCGCCTTGCCATCCCGCATCATGGCCTCGTAGCTCAGGGTATAGACCGCCCCGGCAAACTTCTCCGACTCGGTCTTCAGACCCTCCCAGCCCGGGATAGCGCACCACTCCCTGAGCACCTGGGCGTAGACCCCGGCCATGCGGTGGGCCTCCGCCTCAGCCTCCTCCTGGGTGGCGTGGGCGGTGTGGCCCTCCTGCCAGAGAAACTCCGTGGTGCGCAAGAAGGGCTTGGTGCGAAGTTCCCAGCGAACCACGCTGTTCCACTGGTTCAGGAGCTGGGGAAGGTCGCGGTAGGTGCGAATCCACTTGGCCCACATGTAGCCGATGATGGTCTCGGAGGTGGGGCGCACCGCCAGGGGCTCCTCCAGGGCCTCGCCACCGGCCTGGGTCACCACCGCCAACTCAGGGGCAAAGCCCTCCACATGCTGGGCCTCCTTCTGCAGGAAGCTTATGGGGATAAAAAGGGGAAAGTAGGCGTTCTGGTGCCCGGTTTCCTTGAACAGCCGGTCCAGCTCTCGCTGCAGGTTCTCCCAGATGGCGTAGCCGTAGGGCTTGATGACCATCGTCCCACGCACCGGCCCATAGTCCACCAGGTCGGCCCGCAAGACCACCTCGTTGTACCACTCGTTGAAGTCCACCGACTGGGGTGTGATGCCCTTCTCCTTCGCCATACCGACCCATCATAGCGGATGGGCCGCGGTGCGGGTCCGGCCGCCCGAAGCCCTCTCGTAACGGAATGGGAGTCTAAGAAACGCCTAGATAACCTCCTCCATTAACCCGGTGGCCCCAAGGGTTGTCCTATGATTCTTACTGTCTTCACATCTAGATCAAGGAGTACGCCATCGGAGGCTAGAAAGGAGCAGTATGCGAAGGTTGGCTTTGGCAGGTTTACTCATCTTGTTGGCGGCCTGCGGCTTTAAGTCCGGCAACCAGCCCAGCCCAGAGGTCATCGCCAGCCTGCCCGGGCAAAGCGGCGGGCAGATGGTGGACGAGACCCCCACCCGCTGGTTCGTGGAGTTGGAGGGAGGGGCCATCAGCGACGGGGTCAGCTTGCAGAGCATCCAGGCCCAACACGCCGCCTTCCGGCAGGCTGCCGAGGCTGCTGGGGTCAGGATTCTTTTCGCCTATACAGAACTCTTCAACGGGTTCTCGGTGGAGATCCCGGGCAACAACCGGAAAATGCTCTACACCCTACCGGGGGTGGAGGGGGTCTATCCGGTGGGCACCTTCGGGCTGCCCCCAAGGGAGCCCGCCAACCCCGACTTAGCCAGCGCCCTCACCCAGACCGGGGCCGACATCGCCCAAAACGACCTAGGCCTCACCGGGCGGGGGGTGAAGGTGGGCATCATTGACTCGGGGATTGACCTGGAGCACCCGGCCTTCGCAGGGCGCATCGTGGATGGCTACGACTTCGTGGGCGACAACTACGATGCCTCTGACCCGGCCAGGTCTACCCCCGTGCCCGACCCCAACCCCGACGACTGCGACGGCCACGGCACCCACGTGGCGGGCATTGTGGGGGGCAAGGACAGCCAGATCACCGGGGTAGCCCCCGGCGTCAAGTTCGGAGCCTACAAGGTGTTCGGCTGCGAAGGCTCCACCAGCGACGACGTGATCTTGGCGGCCCTCGAGCGGGCCGAGCGGGCCGGGATGGACGTGGTCAACATGAGCCTGGGCTCGCCCTTTGGTTGGAGCGTGCTGGGCAAGGCCCTTACCAAGATGGTCCAGCGCGGCACGGTGGTGGTGGCCTCGGCGGGCAACAACGGCAACCTGGGCCTCTTTGCCACCGGTGACCCGGCGGCCACCCAGGGGGTCATCAGCGTGGCCTCCTTTGACAACATCAGCGTCAACGCCCAGAAGGCCATCGTGAACGCCACCGGCAACCCGCTGGGCTATCTGGTGCTGGGCGGGGCCGAAGCGCCCCCCACCAGCGGCACCAGCGCCGAGGTGGTCTGGATCGGCCGGGCCTGCAACGCTGATGCCCTGCTGGCCGACCCCGCGGGCAAGGTGGCCCTGATCGAGCGGGGGGCTTGCACCTTCAACGAGAAGTACCAGCGGGCGGTGGCCGCCGGCGCGGTCGGGGTCATCATCCACAACAACGTCGCAGGCCTCTTCGCCGGGGGCGGGGTGGCCGGTGTGGCCGGCAAGTTCGGCATCAGCATCTCCCGGGAAGACGGCCTGGCCCTGCGGGCCCTCACCACCCCCACCACCCTAACCTGGACGCCCGACACCACCCAGGTGGCCAACCCCACCGGCAACCTCATCTCCAGCTTCAGCTCCTGGGGCCTGAGTCAAGACCTCGAGCTCAAGCCCGACCTGGGCGCCCCCGGCGGCCTGATCCGCTCCGCGGTGCCGCTGGAGCAAGGCGGCTACGCCATCCTGAGCGGTACCTCCATGTCGGCACCCCACGTGGCCGGTGCGGTGGCCCTGCTGCTGGAGGGCAACCCGGCTTTCTGGCGGCATCAGCGGCCCAGCGAGGTGCGCAAGTACCTTCAGAACACCGCCATGCCCAAACCCTTTGCCCTAGCCCCCACCAGCGGCTTCCCCGAGACCAGCTACCGCGAGGGGGCGGGCATGATTGACATCGTGGCCGCGGTGCAGAACCGGGTCACCGTAACCCCCTCGGCCATCTCCTTCGCGGCCAAGGCCGGGCCCCACACCGAGCGGCTGGTGCTCAAGAACCGCAGCAACGTGCCCCTCATCTACCGTCCGGTGCACCTGCCGGGCCCCTCAGCCCAAGGCAGCATCTACGCGCCCAGCTTTACCACTGCGGTGGCCACGGTGAGCTTCAGCCACACCCAGATCACCGTTCCAGCCCGGGGCGAGGCTGTCCTCACCGTGACCATTACCCCACCGCCGGGCCTTCCGGACAAGGGCCTCTACGGCGGGTATGTGCTGCTCGAGCCGGTGGGTGCGGGAATCAAGATGAACGTGCCCTACGTGGGCATGCAGGGCGGCTACCAGGCCATCCAAATCCTAACCCCCACCAGCTTCGGCTTCCCCCTGCTGGCCCGGCCCAACGCCGCGGGTACCGGCTACGACCTCCTGCCCACGGGGGGCACCTTCACCCTACAGGGCAACGACATCCCGGTCGTCCTGGTCCACTTTGAGCACGGCGCGCGGGTCTACGAACTAGCCATCCTGGACGCGGCTACCGGCACCCCCATCCACCCCAGGTACAGCCTGGCCGACTACGCCGAGTACACCAGCCGCAACACCAGCGCCAACGGCTTCTTCGCTATTCCCTGGGACGGCACCCGCATCAGCAAGTACAAAAAGGAGGATGTCTACGGCAGCAAGGTGCGCATTCCGGCGGAGTTCCAACCGGTGCCCAACGGGCAGTACAAGCTGCAAATCCGCGTTCTGAAGCCCCGCGGTGACGAGCGCAACCCCGCCGACTGGGAGACCTGGACCTCCCCCACCATCACCCTGGCCCGGCCCTAACTGGAGGTCTCCTCGGCCCCCTCCCTTGGGGAGGGGGCTTTTTCTATGCTGTGAGGAAATGGAACTCCAAGGCCCCCGCGTCCGACTTCGTCCTCCTCGTCCCGAGGACACCCTGCCCCTTTTCGCCCTGATGTCCGACCCCGCACTTGCACCTTGGGTCTACTGGAGCCCTCCCCAAGATCCCCAACAAACCTATACTTACTTAGAAGGCCTTAGCCACAAGGAGGGCTTCTTTATCGTGGAATTCGGGGGCCAGCCCATAGGGGTCATCGGGTTGCACCTAGATTGGCCCCACAAGCTGGGCGAGACCGAGACCTGGCTGGGCCGCCCCTATTGGGGGCAGGGGCTCAACACCGAGGCCAAGGTGGTGCTGCTGGACTTCGCCTTCGGGCCTTGGGACCTACGCCGCGTCCAGGCCATCGCCCACACGCAAAACCTGCGCTCACAGCGGGCCCTGGAGAAGTTGGGCTTTAGGCGCGAAGGGCTTCTGCGCCGCTGGCGGTGGATTCGCGGGGAGCCTTGGGACTTCTACATGTACAGCCTGCTCCCCGAGGAGTGGTTGACCTCCCGGCCCGCCCTTTGAGTCCGGCGGCTTTTCGGTTGGGCGGCTCGAGCCTAAACTGTCTTCCATGCGTCCGGCCTGGCTGGAGGTGAGCCTCGACGCCCTCGCGCACAACTTCCACTTGCTGAAGGAAAAGGCCAACGGCGCCCAGGTCATCGGCGTGGTCAAGGCCAACGCCTACGGGCACGGTGCGGTGGAAATAGGCAAGGAGCTATTGCGGCTGGGGGCCTGGGGCCTGGCGGTGGCCACCCCCCAGGAGGCCCGGGCACTGCGGGAGGCGGGGGTGGTGGGACGCATCCTGCTTTTGGGCAGCCTACACCCCGAGCAGGCCCAGGCGGTGGCTGAGCTCGAGCTCATCCCCTCCATCTCCACCCTACAGAGCGCCGAAGCCCTAAACGCCCTTGGCAAGCCCATCCCGGTGCACCTGGAGTTTGACACCGGCCTGGGCCGCTCAGGCTTCCCGGTGGAGGAGGCCCACCTGGTGCGGGAGCGGTTCGCCCAATACGAGAACCTGCTCATCCAAGGCATCTACTCCCACTTCGCCGACGCCGAGGAGAACGCCCGCTGGACGGAGGAGCAGATTGAGCGCTTCATGGAGGTACGGCGGGCCTTTGGGCCCGGCTACTTCTACCACCTCTGCAACACCGCCGGAACGCTGGGCTTTGGCGGGTGTGGGCTAAGCGCGGTGCGGCCCGGCATCGGACTTTACGGCTTGCTGCCGGGCTGGGGCTTACGGCCCATCGCCCGCCTGTTGGCCAAACCCACCCAGGTAAGGAAGCTGCCGGCTGGCTACCGGATCGGCTACGGGGGCCTGTACACCACCCAAGTCGAGGAGTGGATCGCCACCCTGCCGGTAGGCTATGCCGACGGGATACCCCGGCTGGTCTTCAACCGGGCCACCGTGCGCTACCGCCCCCCTGGCAGCGCCGAGCCCCTGGCCTGCCCGGTGGTGGGAAGGGTCTCCATGGACCAGATCACTGTGCGCCTGCCCGAGGCGGTCGGGCTAGACCAGGTCTTTGAGGTGGCCACCGCCGATCACGACCCCACCAGCAGCCTCTGGGGCTGGGCCGAGCTCACCGGAACGGTCAGCTACGAGCCTGCGGTGCGGCTCTCTCCTCGGCTGGCCCGGGTCTACCTGCGGGGGGGAGTGGAGGTGGCCCGGGTGGGGTGAGCGACGCTGCGCCCAGAAAAAGAGGGTTGGGGGCCAATTTGCTCCTCGAGCTTGGCCCAAAATAGCAACGATGCAGGCCATCCGGCTCTTCCAGGGCTACCTGTGGCACCCCAAGGGGCTGGCCTTTGACCCCAGGGGCCTGCTCCCCCGGCAGCTCGGGGAGGTGTACGTCCTGGTGGACAAAGTACCCCCTCCCATCGCCGCCTTTGAGGACGGCACGCCCGCCGAGACCCAGCAGTTCTACCAGGTGACCCTCCTGGTGCGCAGCGAAAAGGAGCCCGACCAGCTAAAACCCTTGGCCGAGTGGGCCAGCCGCGAGCTGGACCCCTACCTGCAGGCCACCCCCAAGGAGGTGGGTTGGCAGCTCCTGGAGGACCTGCGGCCCATCTAAACGGGGTGCGGGCACCCGCTAGCCGGGCCAAACTCCCCCCGGCAACCACCGCCCTTGGGCCCTGCGCACTTGGTCTAGGCTCGGGTAGACATAAAGCCAGACCCGCACCAGCCCTCTCCTTTCGGTGTGGGCCCAGGCAGGGATGCGCCGGTACTCCTGCCCTTCGTCCTCGAGCCGGTCCAAAAGCGAGAGGGCCTGGGCCAGCCCGGCAAACCACTGCACCTCGCCCCAGACCCGCCCCTCGCCGCGAACCACCGCCGGGTACGGGTAAAGCCGGCCACCCCCCTGGGGCAGGTGGTAGAGCTGGAAGCCCTCTATGTAGGCGGCCTCCGAACGCAACCAGCCCGCCCGCCGGGCCACTCCGAAGTTGCGCTGGCCCCGCTTTAGGGTGCCGTACACAAAAACCGCCTCGGGCTCCATCATCTCCCCAGCAGGAGGACCACCACTGGGTGCTCGCCCTCCGGCAAAGCCAGAAGTTGGCGCACCTCCTCGTCGTAGAAGGTGGCCGCAGGGTAGGCCTGAAGCCCCAGGGCAGTGGCCGCCACCAGCACCTCGCCCACCGCGTAGCCCACCTCGAGCAGCGCATAGCGAAAGCCACGCAGTCCGAAAACGGCCTCTGAGCGCTCCGGCACCGCGCTGAACACCACCAGCGCCGCCGAGGCCTCCACCGCCTCCATGTCCATCAGCGCGGCCTTCCAGCGGGCAAGCTCAAACTGGGCGGAGAGCTGCTCTAGCTGGTGCTGCTTGGCGGCGTAGTGGTAGATACCCGGAAAGGTGTCCTGCAGCCGCTGCACGGCCAGGTAGACCTCGAGGGGATAGGCCCCCCCCGCCGAGGGGTAGCCCCGCCCATCCCGGCGCACTGCCAAAGGGGCCAGCACCTGGGAGATTTCCGCCTGGGTTAGCGAGGCGCCCACCTTGGGCGCTGCGGCGGCCACCCGGGCCAGCACCCGCCAGACCGCCGGGCCCCCGTCCCGAACGGGCTCCGATAGCTCCACCGACTCCAAGGGATTGGCGTAGACCTTAGCGGCCGGTGCCCGCCCCATGGGCAGCGCATCGCCGGGAAAGAGACGGGTCAGGCGGTAGAAAACCTTGCCGGGGTGCTTGTCCATAGACACCGTGGCAGCCGGCCGCCCAGATGGGGCTAGAAGGTATAGCTCTTGGGCACCACCACGATGCCCTCAGGGGTTACGGTGAAGCCCCGGGCTCGGTCGGCCTCCAGGTCGTAGCCAATTTCGGTGTGGGGCGGAATCTTGACGTTTTTGTCCACGATGGCGTTTCTAATCTTGCAGTAGCGGCCCACCTCCACCTCGTCAAAAAGCACGCTGCGCTCCACTAAGGCGTAGGAGTTGATGCGGCAGCGGCGAAAGACCACCGACTCGCGGATGGTGCCCCCGGAGATGATACAGCCCCCCGCAATCAGGCTGTTGAAGGCCTGTCCGGTGCGGGCGCCGGCCTCGTGCACAAACTTGGCGGGGGGCGAGTTAAAGTTGGCCGCCCGCAAGGGCCACTCGGGGTTGAAGAGGTCAAACTCCGGGGTCACCTGGATTAGGTCCATGCTGGCTTCAAAGTAGGCGCTGATGGTCCCTACGTCGCGCCAGTAGGTGTTGGGGCCCTGCTGGCCGGGGATGGGGTTGCGCTTGAAGTCGTAGACCTGGATGCGGTAGCCCTCCTGCAGGGCCCGGGGAATCACGTCCTTGCCGAAGTCGTGCGAGGAGTTGGGGTCTTTGGCGTCGTGCTCGAGCTTCTCCACCAGCGCCTCGGTGCGGAAGATGTAGTTGCCCATTGAGACCAGGGCCATATCGGGCCTGCCGGGGATGGGGGTGGGGTTCTTGGGCTTCTCCTGAAAGCCCACCATCCGCCACTGGTCGTCCACCTGCAGCACCCCGAAGCGGCTGGCCTGCTCTATGGGCACCGGGTAGGCGGCGATGGTTAGGTCGGCCTTGTGGTCGTTGTGGTACTCCACCATGTGGGCGATGTTCATCTTGAAGATGTGGTCGCCGCCAAAAATCGCCACATTCTCGGGTTTGTGGTTGTTGATGAGGTGGAGGTTCTGGTAGATGGCATCGGCGGTGCCCCGGTACCAGACCGGCCCCAGCTCCTCGTAGCGGTACATCTGGGCCGGCACCAGCAGAATAAAGGCGTCCTCCAGAAAGCCCCCGAAGCGCCAGTGCCGCTGCACGTGCTCGGTGAGGGACTGGGCCTTAAACTGGGTGAGCACGTAGATGCCGTAAATCCCCGAGTTGAGGAAGTTGTTGAGCACAAAGTCAATGATGCGGTAGCGGGCCCCGAAGGGCACGGCCGGCTTGGCCCGTTTGGCCGTGAGCGGGTAGAGCCGGGAGCCCTGCCCTCCCGCGAGAATCATCCCGAGAACTCGCATCGCCATGACAAAGTTGCCTCCTTTGAGACCAAGATAGCAGGTGCGGCTTCACTCCGAAAGGGCAGCCCTGACGGTCTGGGTATACTTTTCCCGCCATGGAGCTTTCCTACGAGGCCCTGGAATGGCGCACCCCCCTGCCCGAGCAGGACCAGGTGCTGGACCTGCCCCCACCCCCTCCCTTCTTCGGCCAGGAGCGGGCCAAAGCCGCCCTGGAGCTGGCCGTGCAAGGGGGGTTCCACGCCTATCTGGTGGGCCCTGCTGGCCTGGGAAAGCACGAGGCCCTGCTGGCCTACCTCAGCAGCCAGCGGGTGGAGACCCCCCCCGACCTGCTCTACGTGCCCCTATCGGAACGGAAGGTGGCGGTGCTAACCCTGCCCAGCGGCCAGGAAATTGAGCTGGCCGAGGCGGTGGACGGCCTGCTGCTGGAGGTGGGCCACCTAGACGAGCTCTTCCGCCAGGCCTCCTTCCTGCGGGAGAAGAGCCGCCTAGAAGCCCAGTTTGCCGAGCAGCAAGGGGCCCAGCTCGCCTTGTTGCGGCAGGAGGCCCAGGCCGCGGGGTTTGCCCTACTGGCAAACGGGGAACGGCTCGAGCTGAGTGGGCCAGGCCCCGTCCCCGCCGACCTCAGCGCGAGGCTGGAAGAGGTGAGCCTGGGCCGGCTGGCTGCCCGGGCCGCGCTCGAGGTGGCCCTTCGGCGGCTGCGGCGTGAGTGGGCCCTGCACTATCTGAACGCCCGCCTTGAACCGCTCCTTCAGCGGTTCCCCCAAGCCCGGGGCTACCTGGAAGCCCTAAAAAACCGGCTGGCCCGCTACGCTGAAACCGGCGAGGCCCTAGACCCTGCCCAGTGGCGGCCCAACCTGCTCACCTCCTCCAGCAGCGGCGCCCCACCCCCCATCGTCTACGAACCCTACGCCACCGCCCCCCGCCTTTTTGGCCGGCTCGACTACGTGGTGGAGCAGGGGGTGTGGAGCACAAATGTGAGCCTCATCCGCCCCGGGGCGGTGCACCGGGCCCAGGGAGGCTACCTGATCCTGGACGCCCTCAGCCTCAAGCGCGAGGGCACCTGGGAGGCCTTCAAGCGGGCCCTGCGCAACGGACAGGTGGAGCCCGTAACCGAGCCCCAGGCCCCAGCCGGCCTCGAGGTGGAGCCCTTTCCCATCCAGATGCAGGTCATGCTGGTGGGCACCGCCGAGGCCTTTGAGGGGCTGGAGGACGATCCTGCCTTCGGCGAGATATTCCGCATCCGCGTGGAGTTCTCCCCTACCTTAGCGGCCACCCAGGAGAACATGACCGCCCTGGGAGGCTGGCTCCAGGCCCAAGGTTTCCGGCTGACCCGGGGCGGCCTGGTGCGGCTTTATGACGAGGCTCGGCGGATGGCCGAGCAGAAAAACCGCATGGATGCCCGGCTGGTAGAGCTGCGGGCCCTGGCCGAGGAGGCCGCAGTGCTGGGCGGGGGGCTCCTCACCGCCGAGGCGGTGGACAAAGCGGTGGCGGCCCGCGAGGCGCGCAGCTTCCTCTCCGAGGAGGAGTTCCTCAGGGCGGTCCAAGAAGGGGTTTGGAGTCTGAAGACCCAGGGCACGGGGGTGGGGGAGGTCAACAGCCTGGTGGTCGTTGAGGCCCCCCCCTACTGGGGCCGGCCGGCCCGCCTCACCGCCCGCGCCGCCCCAGGCCACGATCACCTGATCTCCATTGACCGCGAGGCCGGCCTGGGGGGCCAGATATTCCACAAGGCGGTGCTCACCCTGGCCGGCTACCTGCGCAGCCGCTACGCCGACGCAGGGCCCCTGCCCGCCACCATAAGCCTGGCCTTTGAGCAGAGCTATGTCTCCATAGACGGCGACTCGGCGGGGCTCGCCGAGCTGGTGGCGGCGCTTTCGGCCATCGGTAAATTTCCGCTGCGGCAGGACCTGGCGGTGACCGGGGCGGTGGACCAGACCGGCAAGGTACTGGCGGTGGGGGCCATCAACGCCAAGGTGGAGGGCTTTTTCCGGGTCTGCCAGGCCCTGGGAATGACCGGCACCCAAGGGGTCGTCCTGCCTCGAGCCAACCTGCCAAACCTGACCCTGCGGGCCGAGGTGCTGGAGGCGGTGCGGAAAGGGCAGTTCCACATCTATGCGGTGGAAACCGTGGAGGAGGCCCTAGAGCTGCTGAGCGGGAGCCGGGTAGAGGGCTACCGGGGCCTGCACAGCCGCATTCGCGCGGCCCTGGACGAGTTTGCCCGGCTCGAGGAGGGCCGAAGCGAGAAGGAGGGGGGCTAGCCGCCCAAGCCAGTCTTAAGGGCAGGTTCAGAAAAGCGGGGTAGGCTAGGGCTAAAAGGAGCGCCCATGCCCATTCGGTTTTCCTTCCCCGAAGCCGCCCACCTCCTCCGCCGGGCTGCGGCCCGGGGGCGCAAGGAGGAGGCCCAAGAGCTGGTGGAGATGGGCCTAGAGGCCGCCGTGGACCACCTGCTCCGCGAACCCGCCCCAGCCCCCCCCTACCAGACCGCCGCCAGCCGGAGCCAGCGCGCCCAGCAGCACCTCGAGATAAGCCAGCTCTGGCTCAACCACTGGCTCACCACCCCCACCCCGGCTGCGGAGCGGCTGGTGCTCTTTTGGCACGGCCATCTGACCTCGGAGTTTCGCGAGACCCTGGGGGCCCAGGGAATTGACTTCTGGAACCAGTTCGCCACTTTTCGCCGGCTGGGGTATGGGCCCTACGGCGAGCTGCTCAAGGCCATCGCCCAGGACCCGGTGATGCTCCTCTACCTCAACAACGCCGAAAGCCGCAAGGAACACCCCAACCAGAACTGGGCCCGGGAGCTGCTGGAGCTCTACACCCTGGGCCCTGGCCACTACACCGAGGAGGACATCCTGGAGGCCGCGCGGGCTTTTACCGGATGGACGGTGCGGCTAAAAGGGGGGCTGCGCCCGCGCGAGGCCAGCGCCAACGTGCCCTTTGAGTTCATTTTCCGCCCCGCCTGGCACGACGGAGGGGTCAAGACCTTCCTGGGAAGGAAGCTCCGAACCGGTGAGGAGGTGCTGGAGGTGCTCATCCAGCATCCCCAGACCTACCGCTTCGTGGCCCAAAAGCTGCTCCGCTTCTACCTAACCCCTACACCCCCCGAGCCCCTGGTGCAGGAGGGGGCAGGGGTCCTGCAGGCCGATGGCACCAGGGGCTTCTTGCGCTGGCTTTTCACCCACGAGAGCTTCTACAGCCCCACCTACCGCAACAGCCTGGTCAAAAGCCCGCTGGAGTACCTGGTGGGCCTGTGGTACGCGGCGGGGGTCAGCCGGGTGGAGTTTGCGTCCCAGTCCGGTCGCCGCCTGTACCAGGCCCTGGCCGCCATGGGCCAGATTCCCTTTGACCCCCCCAACGTGTCGGGCTGGGAGGGAGGCTTGAGCTGGCTGGCCGAGTCGCCCCTCCTAACCCGCATCAACCTGCTCGCCGCCTTCGCAGGGCGGGAGGCCCGCCTTGACCTGTCGGTCTTCATGGACCAGGGGGACGGCACCTTGGCCCTGGTCAAGCCGGAGGCCCAGCTCCTTTAGAGGTGCGTATGAATCGGCGCGCGTTCATCCAAAAGTCCCTCCTAACCCTGGCCCTGGGCCAAGGGGCCCCCTCGCTCCTGGCCCGCACCGCCCTGGCCGCCCGCTCGGAGGGCAAAATCCTGGTGGTGGTCAACCTGTTCGGCGGGAACGACCAGCTCAACACCCTGGTGCCCTACCGCAACGAGCTGTACTACCGCCTGCGGCCTCACATCGCCATCCCCCGTAGCGAGGTGCTCGAGCTCGGGGTGCGGGGCGAGCGGCTTGGGCTGCACCCCGCCCTAAGGCCCTTGATCTCCATGTGGGAGGGCGGTGAGCTGGCCCTCATCCCTCAGGTGGGTTACCCCAACCCCAACCGCAGCCACTTTATCTCCACCGCCATCTGGCATACCGCCGATCCCAGCCGCAAGGCCGAAACCGGCTGGCTGGGCCGCTGGGGCGATGCCCAGGAAGACCCCTTTTGCGAAACCTTTCTAGGGGGAGCCACCCCGCTGGCCCAGGTAGGCCAGCGGCGCACCGCGCCCGCCATCAACGGCATTGACGCCTTTAGCCTACGCCTGCCCAGGGGGCTGGAGGAGGCCTTTGAGCGGGAGCTGCAACGGGTCCGCTCCGGAACCGCCGAGGAGGTACGCCGGGCCATGGGCTCCTTGCGCACCGCCCTCACCCGGGTGGGCCAGCTCAGGCAGGTCAAGAACCAGGCCCAGTACCCCGAGAACGCCTTTGGCAGAAGCCTGGCCGACATCGCCCGGATGATTGCCGGGGGCCTGGGCAGCAGCGTTTACTACACCACCCTGGGCGGCTGGGATACCCACGCCGGCCAGGCGCCCCGCCAGGCCGAACTGCTGGGCTACCTGGCCCAGGGGCTGGCCGCCTTCCGAACCGACATGCGGGCCGCAGGGCGGGACAAGGACGTGCTCATCCTGGTCTTCAGCGAGTTTGGGCGGCAGGTGGCCGAAAACGCCTCCTACGGCACCGACCACGGCGAGGGCGGGCTGATGCTGGTCCTGGGCGGGGGGGTCAAAGGAGGGCTTTACGGAGGGGAGCCCGACCTGGAGGACCTCGAGCTGAACGCCCTCAAGTACCAGACCGACTTCCGCAATGTCTACGCCGCAGCCCTGCAGTGGATTGAGGCCAACCCCAAGGAAGTGCTGGGGGCCGAGTTCAGGCCGCTGGCCCTCTTCTGAGCGGCCGAGGCCGCTGATGGTAGACTCAGGCCGGTGGAAGCCTTTCTTGACTGGCTCTTCGTGGGGGTCTGGGGGGCCGCCCTCATAGCCACCTTCATCCCTATAGTCCCTGCCGGTTTTATCATCCTCGGGGCGGCCCTCCTGCATGAGCTCTTCACCGGATTCGCCGAGATTTCCCTCCTTACCTGGGCAGCCCTAGGGGTCCTTACCCTGCTCTCCTCCTTGGTGGACAACATCGCCGCGGCCCTTGGGGCCAGGCGCTACGGCGGCAGCCGCTACGGCGTATGGGGGGCCTTCATTGGCGGCGTCGCGGGGGTGTTCGTGCTGCCCCCCTGGGGGCTCTTCCTGCTCCCGCTGCTGGGGGCTTTTTTGGGGGAAAGGCTGGCCGGGCGGAGCCTGGACGAGGCCCTGAGGGGCACCCAAGGGGCCATCCTAGGCCTCCTGGGGGGAATCCTGGGCAAGTTCCTCATACATCTCCTGATGGGCCTCCTGGTCCTCCGGGCCATCTTCTGAGGCTCTAAAAAGGTATACTCGTCCAGATGGAGCTGGTGCTCATAAGCCGCAAAGGCTGCCACCTCTGCGAGGAGGCCGAGGCCCTGCTCAAAGCCCGAGGGCTGGCCTACCGGTGGGTGGATGTGGACGCCGATGCGGAGCTCAAGAAGCTCTACACCTTCCGGGTGCCGGTCCTCCTGCTGGGAGGAGGGGTGCTGCTCGAGGGCAAGTTCACCCCGGAGCGTCTAGAGAAGAAACTGGAGGCCTTGCGTGGACCCCATCCTGGTTGAGATTGGTTCGCTGCAAATCCGCTGGTACGGCCTCTTCCTGGTGCTGGCCATCTTCGCCGCCTTTGAGATTGCCAAACGGCTGCTCAAGGGCTGGGGGTTTGACCCCGAGCGGTTTGAGGGGATCGCCTTTTGGGCGGTCATCTGGGGGGTGGTG
>NZ_QWKZ01000120.1 GCF_003574085.1 Meiothermus luteus
GTTGTGGCGAACACGCTGGGAAATGACCCGCCTACTGCCCGTTGGGCCTGGTCGGGCGGGAGGGCGAGGAGGGCTGGCCACCACTTTTCCCACACCCAGTCGTGGGCTTCCAAAAGGCGCTTTAGCTCTTCTTTTTCCACAGCCTAAAGCATAGCAAAAACCCCGCCCATGGCGGGTCTAGAGGGTAGGGGGGGTTAGCGCTTGCTGTACTGGGGTGCCCGGCGGGCCTTGTGCTTGCCGTACTTCTTCCGCTCCACCTCGCGGGGGTCGCGGGTGAGCAGGCCGGCGGGCTTCAGCTTGGCCCTCAGGTCACCGTCGTAGTTGACCAGGGCTCGAGCGATGCCAAGCTGAATAGCGTCAATCTGGCCCGACTTGCCCCCGCCCTTTACGGTGATGTAGGCGTCAAAGCGGTTGGTGGCGTCTACCTGGCGCAGAGGTTCCAGCGCGGAAACCGCTTTGACCAAGCCACCGAAGTACTCAGCAAAGGGGAGGCCGTTGACCTGGATGTTGCCGCTGCCTGGGCGCAAGAAGACCCGGGCCACGCTGGTCTTGCGCCGGCCGGTGCCGTAGTACTGCTCCATTACTTGACCTCCATCTTAACCGGCTTCTGGGCTGCGTGGGGGTGCTGCGGGCCGGCGTACACTTTTAGGCGGCGGAACATCACCCGGCCTAAGGGGCCCTTGGGCAGCATTCCTTTTACCGCGTGCTCCACCATCTTGACGGGTTTTTGGGCCAGCATGACCGAGGCGGGGATGCGCTTGAGGCCCCCCGGGTAGCCGGAGTAGCGGGTGTAGACCTTGGTGCGGGGCTTGGAGCCCTTGAGGACCACCTTGTCCGCGTTGATGACCACCACGCAGTCGCCCACGGCCATGTTGGGGGTGAAGTGGGGTTTGTGCTTGCCGCGCAGGAGGGCGGCAATCCTCGAGGCCACCCGCCCAAGGGGCTGGCCCGCTGCGTCAATCAGAACCCAGCCGGGTTCCTGGGGTTCGGGAACATAGGTCTTGAACACAGCCATCTCCATATTCCGAGAGCGCCTACCATCGCCCTCGCGGGGTGTTGTTTGCCTTTTTGGGCCGGCTCGGGGACACCGGCCCGAAAAAGCGCCACCGCGGAGTATAGCATAGCTTTTTGCTCCCTTGCAACAAAGCTAGCGGCAGCGGTAGGCGCTGAGCTGGCTTTCGGATACCTGCAGCCACACCAAGCGCTCGGTAGGGGTCTCGGGGGTGGCTAAGCAGCCGGTGTTGCGGTCCAGGGCGATGGTCTGGTAGGTGCTGTTGCTGGCCACCGCAGGTCCGGGCTGGCGCACGTAGGTGGGTGGGAGGCTGCTTCCGGGTGGGGTGGACACGGGGGTGCTTTGGGGGGTTGGGCTCAGAAGCCGTTCTGCCTGGCTGGCGGGGAAGACCGCGGTTACACCGCTGGCGCTTGGGTTTCCGGTGAGCAGGTCAAAGCTGGCCTCTACCAGTCCAGGAGGTTGGGGGAAGTCGCCGGCAGGCCGGCCACGCAGGGCTTCCTCCACGAAGTCGCGCCAGATGGGTGGATTGACCACCGAGCTGCTGGGCTCCACTCCGCCCATGCGCTGGGGCTTGTGGTCGTCCCGTCCTACCCAAAGCGTGGCCACCAGGCCTCGAGTGGCCCCGGCAAACCAGAGGTCAATGGCCTGGTCGCTGGTTCCGGTCTTACCCCCAACCACGCGGCCGGGGATGCGGGCCTGCCAGGCCAGGCTGCTGCGAAAGCCTGGGGGCACGTCGTAGACGTAGCCCTTGAGCATATCCCATATCTGGTAGGCCACCTGGGGGGTCCAAAGCAAGGTTTTCTTGCCCTCGGGTTGGTAGACGATGCGGCCCTCGCTGTCCTCCACCCACAGCACCAGGCGCGGCTCTACCCAGTAGCCGCCGTTGACGAAGCTGGCGTAGGCTGCGGCCAGCCCCATGGGGGTAATCTCCGCTCCCCCACCGATGGCATTGGCCAGAACGGCCATATTGCCGGTCAGTCGGAAGCCCGCGGCGCGCAACTTGTCCCCCAAGCGCTGTACCCCGATGGCCTCAGCGGTGCGGATGGCGGGAAGGTTGAGCGAGCGGTCAAAGGCATAGCGGATGCTAACTGGGCGGTTGAGGTAGGTTCCATCAAAGTTCTTGGGGCGCCAGACACCCTGGGGGGTGCGGTACTCAATGGGCGCGTCCAGCACCGTGGTG
This sequence comes from Meiothermus luteus, assembly GCF_003574085.1. Lineage (GTDB taxonomy): Bacteria > Deinococcota > Deinococci > Deinococcales > Thermaceae > Meiothermus > Meiothermus luteus. The sequence goes on from NZ_QWKZ01000120.1 coordinate 2,193, forward strand.
GCCTGAGTCCATCCCGCCTCTAGGGCCACGCCGTAGGTAAACGGCTTGATGGCTGAGCCGGGGCTGCGCCAGGCCTGTGTGGCCCGGTTGAACTCACCCTCGGTACCAGGGCGGGCCCCCACCATGGCCAGGACCTCCCCCGAGTTGGGCTCGAGGGCCACCAAGGCAAGCTGGGCCTGGTCGGGAAGCCGCCTACCGCTGACCGCCTTTTCCGCCGCTGCTTGCATGCGAAGGTCCAGGGTGGTGATGATGCGCAGGCCGCCTTGGTTCCTGAGCTTGTCGGAGCCAATTTTCTCCTTTAGGTAGCGCTGGACCTCGTAGACAAAGTAGGGGGCCATCCGCACGTTGCGCTCCGGGATGATGCGGGCGCTGGGGTCTGTGAGTTTGGCGCTTTTCAGGTTGCCCGCCTCGTCGTAGCTCACCTCCCAGCCCTTGGGGATGAGCTTGTAGCGCCAAGCGCTTTCGGCCTCCTCCGGGCTAATCCATCCCTCGGCCACCATGTTGTTGAGAAGCACCCGCATGCGGCGGCGGGTAGAGGGGTAGTCCAGGTAGCGGGTATTGGGCGCGGGGATGAGCACCGCCAGGTAGGCGCCCTCGGCCAGGTTGAGCTCCGAGGGTTCCTTGCCGAAGTAGGCCTGAGCGGCGGCCCAGATGCCCTGGGCGTTCCCTCCCCAGGGCACCACGTTGAAGTACATCTCCAGGATTTCCTCTTTGGAATAGCGGCGCTCAACCTGTAGGGCTAGGGGGAACTCCTTTAGCTTGCGCTCGAGCCCGCTTATGCCTCGCCGCTCTAGGGCCAGCTCCCGCAGCAGGGTGTTCTTGACCACCTGGGTGGTGATGGTAGAACCCCCCTGCAGGTCTCCCCGCAGAGTGTAGTAAAGGCCCCCCAGAAGCCGCACGAAGTCAACGCCGTAGTGCTTGAAGAAACGCTGGTCCTCGGAGACCACCACCGCCACCACCACCGCCGGCGACACCTCGCTTAGCCGCACGAGCTGTCGGGCGATGGCCCGGCCGTCCTCTACCGAGGCCAGGTCAGCGATGGGTACGCCGTCGCGGGTGTAGAAGGTGGAGGTGGCGGTGAAGCGCAGGTTGTCCAGGGCCTCGAGGCTGGGAAGGTCGCGGGTGAGCAGCCAAGCAACGTAGGCCGCGCCCACCAGGCTGCCTAGGAGAGCCGCGACGAAAATCACCTTGAGAATTCGGAGCAATCCTCGCACGAACCCCAGTCTAGCAGCCGGGGGTTAAGCCTTGCTGTAACCCAGGTGGCTACAGGCTGGGCTGCTGCTGCGGCAGGCGGCGCAGGACGCTCGAGAAAGCCTTGCGGTCTAGGGGTTTAGAGAGAACGTGCTCCACCCGGACGAACTCGGCGGTTAGCTTAGCCCGCTCATCGCTGTCGCTGAGGAGCAGCACCACCGGTACCTCTCGCAGGCGCCGGCTCATCTTGAGGCGGGAGGCGATGGAGAAGGGGTCTATTTCAATGGCGTCATCCAGCACGATGGCCCGGGGGGTGTGGGCTTTGAGGAACTCCAAGGCCTGCTGGGCTTTTTCGTAGAACTGCCCCTCAAAGCCCTGCTCCTCCAAGGATAGCTCCAGCAAAGCCCGCAGGGCCGGGCTCGAGGTGACCACCAGAATCTTATCACTCTGCAGGGCGCCTGACATACCTGACCCGATATTAGCAGAGGCAAAAGGAGCAAGAGGCGCAAACGTCACACCTAAGGGCTCAGACGGCTGCCGTAGGCAGCTAAAAAGCCCCCGGCAGGCCCAGGGGCTTTGTGGCTGGGGCACGTGGACTCGAACCACGACCGGCGGTTCCAAAGACCGCTGTCCTGCCATTAGACGATGCCCCAGCGGGACAGCAAGGGTATTTTAGGCTGCCGAACACCAGCTGTCAAAGGGCTATAGGTCGTACCAAGGGGGTACGCCCCGGTAGAGTTCAATGGGCCCGCCCAACACCTCGACCCGGTCGGCCTCGGTCAGGGTAATCACCTGGGGCGGGCAGCTTTCCACGCAGGCCCCGCACCCCGTGCAGGCCGACACATCTAGCTTCAGGATGTACTCCTCGCCGCTTGGACTACGCTCCCGCTCCACCGCCTTGGTGGGGCACACGTTGCTGCACACCGGGCACAAGGTGCATCCCTCGCCCACCGCAATCCGGGGCCAGCGCACGCTTTGGGCCTGAATCGCCGCCACCCTGCGCAACCGCAGCTCGGCGGGTCGCTCGGCCCGTTTGTCCTCGTAGGGCTCCTCCGGAAGCAGGGGCAGGTTGGGCATGAGCTCAGCGGCGGAGCGCTTGGCCCCCCCAAAGAGGGCCCCAAAGAACTCCCGGCGGCCCACCTCGGCGCCGGCCAGCGGCTCCTGTTGCAGCCGGACCTCCAGGCCAGGGAAGTAGCGGCGGCCCTCCTCGGCAATTTGCTGTACTCGCTCAGGGACCGAAGGGCCACCAATCTTGCAGCCGGCGCAGTCGCCGTGAGCTAGGGTGAGCGGGCCAAACCGCGCCCCGGCTTCGGCCAACAGGCCTGGGGTGAGCTGGCCCAGGCAGTGCACCTCGTCCCCGGCCCCGGGTGCCCTGGAGCAACGGAGCTGGCCCTTGCCCCGGTGGAGTTTTTCCTGGATGGACCCCAAGGGGAACTCCAGGGCCAGCCCCGGGCAGGCCGAGGTGCAGAGGCCACAGCTGGTGCAACGAACCTCGTCTATTTCCACCGTGAAGTTTTCCAGGCGGATGGCCTGGTGCGGGCAGGCCTGCTGGCACTTGTCGCACCCCCCCACGCTGTTCCGCTCCAGGAGGCAGCGCGGCCCGGTGTAGTCGGGGGTGGGGTCGGTGAGCTTTAGGAAGGCCCCTACCAGGTTTTCAAAGAGTCCCACGTCTACCAGCCTACAGGCTTAGGTCCTCGAGGTGGCCCTGGGCAGCAAGTCCTCTATGGCCCGCAAGAACCCTTCAAACTGGGCGAAGTCGAGCTGCTGCTCGTTGTCGGAGAGGGCCACCTTGGGGTTGGGGTGCACCTCCACGTGCACCCCGTCTAATCCGGCGGCCAGCGCGGCTCGAGCCAGGGGGGCCAGCAGGTCGCGGCGGCCCGCGGCGTGGGTTACGTCCACGATGACCGGTAGGTGGCTGAGCTGCTTGGCCAGTACGGCTGCCGAGAGGTCAAGGGTATTTCGTGTCCAGCGCTCAAAGGTGCGGATGCCCCGCTCGCACAGGATCACCTCGGCGTTGCCCTGAGAGAGGATGTATTCGGCGCTGTAGAACCACTCCTCTATGGTCTGGGCGAAGCCCCGCTTGAGCAACACTGGTTTATTGGCCCGGCCCACCTCCCGCAGCAGGGCAAAGTTTTGGGCGTTGCGGGTGCCTATTTGGAGGATGTCGGCGTACTGGGCCACCAGCTCCACGTCGCGGGTGTCCATGACCTCGGTAACGAAGACCATCCCGAAAGCGTTCGCAGCCTGACGCCCCAGCCGGAGCCCGGCCTCTCCCAACCCCTGGAAGCCGTAGGGCGAGGTGCGGGGCTTGTACGCGCCCCCTCGCAGCACCCTGACCCCGTGGCCAGCCAGGAAGCGGGCGGTAGAGAGGATCTGCTCCTCCGACTCAATGGAGCAGGGGCCCGCCACCAGCACCTTCCCCTCCCCGAAGACCACGCTCCCCACCCGCACCTTGGTATCCTCGGGCTTGACCTTGCGCGAGTAGAGGAATTTTCGCTCGTCTTGGCGTTCTTCCAGCTCGAGCGAGGCTTTGAAAATTTCCTTGAACAACCGCTTGATGGTCTCGGCCGGGAATGGACCGGGGTTTTCCTGGGTGAGGTAGGCCAGCATCTCTTCCTCTCGCTTGGGGTCGTAGTGGGGAATCCCCAGCTCGGTCTGTACCCGCCCAATCTCGCTGACCAGCCTACCCCGCTCGGAGAGGAGCCGGAGCAGCTCGCGGTTGACGCGGTCTACCTCTTTTCGGAGGTCTAGGATGCGCTGATCCATGCCCAATGGTATACCAGACCATGAGGGAGCCGCACAAGCTAGGCGGGGCTGGCCTCAGCTTCCTTGGGCTGCTTCCGTTCGGCCCACCTGACCAGTAGAATGGAAACCCCGTAGAGCACCATCAGCGGGACGGAAACCAGGCTCAGGTTGACTACGTCCACAGTGGGGGTGATGATGGCTGCTAGGGTGACCAGAAGCACCACCGCGATGCGCCAGTTGTTGATTAGGAAGCGGCTGGTCAGCAGGCCCAGCTTGGCCAGCAGGTAACTGACCACCGGCATCTCAAAGAGGATGCCCATCAGGGCCAAGAAGGTGACCACCTGGCCCATGTACATGCCGATAGAAATCTGTGGGGTGACCACATCTCCCAAGAAGCCCAAGAGGAAGGGAACCGCAAAGGGCAGCAGCACAAAGTAGGCGAAAACTGCGCCCAAGGCGAAGCTGAAACCCGCGCCCAAGATGAATGGGACGGCCAGGCGGCGCTCGTGATCGTAGAGGCCCGGGGCGATGAAGGCCCAGACCTGGTAGACGATGAAGGGGAGGGCCAAGGCCAGTCCACCAAAGGCTGCTACCTTGAAGGCGGTGAGGAAGGGCTCGGTGATATTGAGAACGATGAGCTCAGCCTTGATGGAGGCGCTGGCGTTGTAGGCATCCAGCGGTCGTTTCAAGGCGGCCAGAATCTGCACCCGAAAGGTGAAGGCCACCGCGGTCATCACCGCCCAGGCCACAATGGACCAGATGAGCCGGTTGCGCAGCTCCTCGAGGTGCTCCATCAGGGGGGCTTCGCGCATGGCTTACCCCTTGGCCTCCTCTTTGGCCTCTATGGGCTTGCGGACCTCCTCTATGGGCTTACTTAACTCCTCCTTGATTTCCTTGAACTCCTTTACCTCGGCGGCCCTCTCAAACTCCTCCCGGACGCTCCTCACCCCCCGCTGGAACTCCCGGATGCTCTGTCCTAGGCTGCGCCCCAGCTCCGGCAGCTTGCGTGGGCCAAAGAGCAGGAGGGCGATGAGCAGAATGATGAGGATTTCGGTCATTCCCAGGTTCATCTTCAACCCCTTGCTCTCTAGTTTACTCCTCGCGGCTGAAGTCTATCTGAAAGAGCGAGTCAGCCTGCTGGGCTTTGGTTTCCGCTTCTAGCTTGCGCTTGACGTAGCCCTCAATGTTGCGCTGGCGTTCCCGAGCGATGGCCAGAGCGCCCTCGGGGACGTCTTGATTAATTGCGCTTCCCCCAGCCACAAAGGCCTCATCGGCCAGGGTCACAGGGGCGATTAGGACGCTGTTGGACCCCACAAAGACCCGTCGGCCGATGGTGGTTTTGTGCTTGCGCTTGCCGTCGTAGTTGGCGGTGATGACCCCGGCGCCGATGTTCGTTTCCTCACCCACCTCCGCGTCGCCCAGATAGGCCAGGTGCCCAGCCTTGGCCTTGCGGCCCAGCCGTGCGTTCTTTAATTCCACGAAGTTGCCCACGTGGGCCCCTTCCTCCAGGTGGGCCCCAGGGCGCAGCCGTGCGAAGGGCCCGGCGTCGGCGCCGCTTGCGATGTAGGCCCCTTCGCACACGCTGTGCGACTTGACCTTGGCGTAAGGCTCCACCACGGTGTCGCTCAGCACGGTGTAGGCCCCCACCTCCACCC
>NZ_QWKZ01000121.1 GCF_003574085.1 Meiothermus luteus
CTCCACCACCACCGCCACCCCCACCACCGCGTAGCGGCTTGCCGGGTGAGGGAACTTGGCGTAGGCCATGCGGGCCCCAGGCCGGATGGGGACGTGCACCTCGGTGAGGATTTCCCCTTCTTGCAAGGCGGTGCTGAACATGCCGGTGAAGAATTGGCCTGCTTCAACAACCCGGGCACCGCTCGGTCCTTGGGCTTTAATTTTGGCTTCTAGGGCCAGCACAGCTGCGGGCAGGTCGGCGGCGGGGTCGGCGTGGGCCAGGGAGCCCCCGATGGTGCCCTTGCTGCGTACCATGGGGTCGCCCACGTGGTGGAGCACCTGGGGAATGAGGGGGCAGTGCTCTTTCATCAGGGGGTGGTTTTCAAGCTCCCGGTAGGTGGTCATGGCTCCGATGACCAGGGTATCCCCCTCACGCCGTACCCCCCGAAGCTCGGGCAGCTTGGAGATGTCAACGAGGGTGCTCGGGGCGGTCAGCCGCAGCTTCATGGCCGGAATCAGGCTGTGCCCCCCAGCCAGGAGTTTGGCCTCGGGGTCTTGCTGCAGAAGCTGAATCGCTTCGGCTAGGCTGGTTGCCTTTTTGTAGGTGAAGGGCGCGGTGTACATAGACCTCCTTGGGGGAAGGGCAGGGGAGGGCCCCCGCCCCTTGTAAGCCTTAGTCTGCAGCCTGGGCCAGCCGGCTGCCGTGGATGGCCCGCCAGACCTTCTCAGGGGTGTAGGGCATGTCCAGGTGCTTGATGCCAAAGGGGCGCAATGCGTCCATCACCGCGTTGGCCACCGCCGCCGTGGAGGCGATGGTGCCAGCTTCGCCAATCCCCTTTACCCCCAGCGGGTTGTGCGGGCAGGGGGTGACGGTGTGGTCGTGTTCAATCTGCACCATGTCGTCGGCCCGGGGCAGGGCGTACTCCAGCAAATTGGCGCTCAGGAACTGGCCCTCTTTGTCGTAGACGGCCTCTTCCAGCAGGGCCTGGCCCAGCCCCTGGGCGATGCCCCCGTGCACCTGGCCTTCGGCAATAAGGGGGTTGATGACCGGGCCGCAGTCGTCCACCGACAGGTAGCGCAGCAGCTTGACCTTGCCGGTGTCGGGATCCACCTCCACCACCGCGATGTGGGTGCCAAAGGGGTAGACAAAGTTCTTGGGGTCGTAGAAGTGGGTGGCCTCTAGGCCCGGCTCGAGGTCGGCGGGGTAGTTGTGGGCCAGGTGGGCCTGTAGAGCAATGTCAAAGAAGGTCTTGGCCTTCTCGGGTACCCCCCGGACCATGAACTTGCCGTCCTCGTGGACGATGTCCTCTGGGGCTGCCTCCAGGAGATGAGCGGCGATGCGCTTGGCCTTATCCACGATTTTTCGGGCGGCCAACACGATAGCCGAAAGACCGGTGGGCGCTGAGCGCGACCCGTAAGAGCCCCAGCCGTAGGGCATCCGTCCGGTGTCGCCGTGTACCAGCACCACATCCTCCACCGGAATCTGCAGCTCGTCGGCCACCACCTGGGCAAAGGCCGTTTCGTGGCCCTGGCCGTGGCTGTGGGTCCCGGTGAAGACCTCCACCTTACCGGTCGGCATCACCCGCACCAGGGCGCTTTCCCACTGGCCGGCCTGGGCCCCTAGACTGCCCACCAGGGCCGAGGGGGCCAGGCCACAGGCCTCAATGTAGGTGACCACCCCAATGCCCATGTAGCGCCCCTGCTTGCGCCACTCCTCCTGCTGTTTGCGCAAGGCGGCGTAGTCCACCATCTCCAAAGCGCGGTTGAGCGCGGCCTCGTAGTTGCCAGAATCGTAGACCAGGGCCACAGGGGTCTGGTAAGGGAAGGCCTCAGGGGGAATCAGGTTCCTGCGCCGTAGCTCCACCGGGTCCATACCCAGCTCCTGGGCCGCCACGTCCACCAGCCGCTCTAGGAGGTAGGTGGCCTCGGGCCGTCCGGCCCCCCGGTAGGCGTCCACCGGGGTGGTGTGGGTGAACGGGGCGGTCACGTGGCAGTAGATGTGGGGGGTGGTGTAGGGGCCGGCTAGGAGGCAGCCGTAGAGGTAGGTGGGCACCGCCGGGGCGAAGGTGGTTAGGTAGGCCCCCATGTTGGCGATGGTCTCCACCCGCACCGCCAGAATCTTGCCGTCCTTATCCACTGCCATCTCGGCCACGGTCTCGTGGTCACGCCCGTGGGAGTCCATCGCGAAGCTCTCTGAGCGGCGGGCGGTCCACTTTACAGGCCGATTCAGCTTTTTGGAGGCGTACAGAACGATGATTTCCTCGGGGTACTGATAGATTTTGGAGCCGAAGCCCCCACCCACATCTGGGGCGATGACCCGCAGCTTGTGCTCGGGGATGCCCATCACAAAGGCTGCGATGATAAGCCGGTGTATGTGGGGGTTCTGGCTGGTGGTGTAGAGGGTAAACTCCCCGGAGGCGTGGTGGTACTGGGCCAAGGAGGACCGGGGTTCCATGGCGTTGGGCACCAGCCGGTTGTTGCGCAGGTTGAGCCTGACGGTCTTGTAGGCCTTCTCAAAGGCGGCGTCGGTCGCTGCTTTGTCCCCGATGCTCCAGGTGAAGCAGATATTGTCGGGGATGTCGTCGTGCACGGCGGGCGCACCGGGCTTGAGGGCGTCGCTGCCTAGGGCCACGGCGGGCAGCGGTTCGTACTCCACCTCCACCATTTGCGCAGCGTCCTCGGCAAGCTGACGGGTTTCAGCGACCACCGCGGCTACGATGTCCCCTACGTGCCGGGCCTTGTCTGGGGTGATGGCGTAGTGGGGTGGGGTCTTGATGCCAGGGTGCAGCCAGCCGGTGGGGATGCTCTTGATGCCCGCCTCGATCATCTCCTGCCCGGTGATGACCGCCAGCACGCCGGGCATGGCCAGGGCCTTGGAGGGGTCTATTTTCTTGATTCGGGCGTGGGCGTAGGGGGAGCGCACCATGGCCACGTGCACCATGCCGGGCAGGACCATGTCATCGGTGTAGTTGCCGCTTCCGGTGATGAACCGCGGGTCTTCCACCCGCTTCATCGCCTTGCCAAAGAACTTCTCAGCCATACCTTCCCCCTTAGTCGGCAGCAGCGGTCATACCAGCTTTGGCCATTTTTTGCGCGGCGTACTGCACAGCCTTGATAATGTTGTGGTAGCCGGTGCAGCGGCACAGGTTGCCCTCTAGGGCGTGGCGAATCTCAGCCTCGCTGGGGTTGGGGTTTTGGTTGAGCAGGTCCACCACGGCCATGATCATCCCTGGGGTGCAGAAGCCGCACTGTAGGCCATGCATCTCCCAGAAACCCTCTTGCACCGGGTGGAGTTTTCCGTCGGCCGCCAGCCCCTCAATGGTGGTTATTTGGCAGCCGTCGGCCTGAACGGCGAACATGGTGCAAGATTTGACCGCTTGGCCGTCCACGTGCACCGTGCAGGCGCCGCACTGGCTGGTGTCGCAGCCTACGTGGGTCCCGGTGAGGCCGAGGTGCTCGCGCAGGTAGTGAACGAGCAACAGGCGGGGTTCTACCTCGCTGTGGTGGGTTTGTCCATTGACGGTCACGCTGATTTTTACCTTTTCCATTAACTCCTCCTTGTAAAAATTCCGGCCAAACAGTCCGAGAAGCGGCAGGTGCTGGGCGGGCCCTCGCCTCCCTTCCGTAAACCAGGCAGGTGCGTTTTGGCAACCTCGAGGATGAGCAAACCCAAACCTCCTTGGGGTCTAATCCGGTTTCGGAATAGGCCTGCTTTGAATGAACTATACGCCTGAAGGGATGAGATTTGCAATTGGCGTACCCTCACGCTGAATCCTCGAGGGGTGAGATGTCAAGTTTTTCTGCTTTTCCAGGATGCCTGGAAGCCGCAGGAATGTGACCTTATTGGGTGCGGCCTGGGCGGCGGGTTTGCTAAGCTAAGCCCAATATGGCCAGCGAAGGCAGGGCTTTGCTCGCCGCCCTCGAGGCGGCCTGGGCCGAGGGTAAGGAAACCGCCGTTGCCACCGTGGTGCGGGTTATCGGCTCGGCCTACCGGCGCGAGGGGGCCAAGATGCTGGTGCGGGAGGATGGGGGCTCGGCCTGCATGATCTCCGGGGGGTGCTTGGAACAGGAGATGATTGAGCGGGCCATGCAAATCCTGGCGCGGGGAAGGCCGGAGCGAACCATCTTTGACTACGACGAGGAGAAGTCCTGGTGGCCGGGGTGTGGGGGCACGGTGGAGGTCTGGGTGGAACCGGTATGCCGGGGGGGGCTTTTTCACCGGTGGCTCGAGGAGAGCTTAGAGCAGGAGGCCTCGGTGCTGGCCACGGTTGTTGGTGGGGGTGAGGGCCGGCTTTGGCTGAAGCCCGACGGCAGCGTGGAAGGGCAGATTTCACCTCCGGAGCTCCACCAGCAGGTGTTGCGGGCGGCCCGCCAGATGCAAAGCGGCGCTTCCCGCCCCACCACCCGCTATATCCAGGAAGCAGAGGTCTTCTTTGACCTGAGTAGCCCCGTTCCGGAGTTGGTGCTTTTTGGGGCGGGCTACGATGCCAAACCCATGGCCAACCAGGCCTTGGTGCTGGGTTTCCGGGTTATGGTGGTGGACGCCAGACCGGATATGCTAGAGGGTTTTGAGGGCTGCCAGGTGGTTCAGGCGGCCCCCGAGGAGTTTGCCGGGCGGGTTCGCCTGACCCCACGGCAGCACGTCATCGTGATGAACCACCACCTAGAGATAGACCGCAAGGCCCTGCGCTTTGCCCTGGAATCGCCGGCCCGTTATGTGGGGGTATTAGGGCCCAGGAGCCGCCTGGAGAGAATGCTTGAGGACTTGAAGGGCGAGGGCTTTGCCCCCAGCCCCGAGCAACTCGCCCGCTTGCGCAACCCGATTGGGGTGGATATAGGCGCGGAGAGCCCTGAGGAGATAGCGCTTGCCGCCCTAGCCGAGATTGTGGCCTTGCAGAGGGGGTTCAAAGGAGGGTTTTTGAGCGAGAAAAAGGCAGGCATCCATGAGCCGGAGGGGAGGCCTGCCTACGCGCTTTGAGCCAGTCGGCGCATCTGCGCGGCGATGCGCACCGAGGCGTTGGAAGCCCCAAAGCCCTGGTAGTTGCGCCGCTCTACGATCTCGAAGAAGAAGAGGTCGGCGAAGGTCTGGGTGTAGGCCTGGAAGAACTCCCCCTCCTCGCTTTGCTCGTAGAGAATCTGGTGCCGTTTTAGGGTCTGCACGAAGTCCGGGGCCAGGCCGTAGCGGGCCTCGAGGTCGAGGTAATAGGTTTCAGGAATAGGAAGGAGCTCCACCCCGGCCTCCTCCAGGGCCGCCAGGGCGGCGAAGATGTCCGGGGTTTCCAGGGCGATGTGCTGCACCCCCCCGCCGTAGTAGGCGCTGAGGAAGCGCGAGGCCAGGGTCTCGGTGTGCTGGGAGGCGTTCTGCACCAGGCGCAGGGTGCCCTCGGGGTTCTGCACCACCTGGCTCTCGATGAGGCCTTTGGGGTCGGGGATTTCGGTTAGGTCGCTGGCCTCCAGCCCCAGCACGCTGCGGTAGAAAAGCCGCCAGGAGAGGAGCTTGGCCGGAGGCATGACCTGGGCGATGTGGTCAATGCGGCGCAGGTGAGGCTGGGCCGGGGGTGGGGACAGCGGCTCCAGGCCCGCCCACCAGGGGGTGTCCGGCTCGAGCAGGTATAGGAGGCTGCCCTCCAAGCCCTGCAGGGCCGGCAGCGGCCAGTCGGGGCCCTCTAGGATGGGGGCGCGATAGGCCCGGGCCCGGGCCAGGGCCTGGGGTAGGCTGGCCACCTCGAGCCCCAGCGCGCACACCGCGGTCCCGTGCAGCAGGTGGTAGCTGTGGGCGAAGCCCTCGGGCTCGGCGTTCACCACAAAGCGAGCCTCCCCCTGCTGCCATAGCCGCACCTGACGGGTGGGGTGGCGGTGGGTGCAGGCGAAGCCCAGCCGGGCCAGGAGGTCTTCCAGCAAAGCGGCCTCTCCCTCGCCCGCGGCGAACTCCACGAAGCCCACCCCCAGGCACCTGGGCGGGGGCGGCTGGCTTTGGGGCTGGGCCAGCCCCTGCAGGTAGATCAGCGAGCGGTGGGCGTCCTGGGCTACCTCGAGGGGCGGGGCCGAGCGGAACTGATCGTTGAAGATTTCCAGGGAGAGAAACCCCTGGTAGCGGGCCTCGGCCAGGGCTTGCATGAAGTCCTGCAGGGGGAGCTGGCCCTGGCCCGGCAGGTTGCGGAAGTGGCGGCTCCAGGGCAGAAGGCCCATCTCGAGCCGGGGCGCGTCGGCCACTTGCACCAGGAAAATCTTCTCCGGGGGGATGCGAGGAATCGCCGAGAGGGGAAGCCCCTGGGCCAGGATGTGGAAGCTGTCCAGGATGGTGCCCACCGCGGGGTGGTCGGCCCGGCGCACCACCTCCCAGGCGTCGCGGTAGTCGTGGATGTGCCGGCCCCAGGCCAAGGCCTCAAAGCCTATGCGCATCCCCCGCCGCCGGGCCCGCTCGCCCAGCTCGTAGAGGTCTTCGGCGGCCCGCTCGAGGCCGGGCAGGGCCTTGGGCGAAACATTGGAGCAGACCAGCAACAGCTCGGTGCCCAGGGCCTCCATCAGGTCAAACTTGCGCTCGGCCCGCTCGAAGGCCCGGCTGCGCTCGGGCTCGGGCAGGCCCTCGAAGTCGCGGAAGGGTTGGAGGGCCACCAGCTTTAGGCCCAGCTCCCGGATGAAGGCCCCCACCGCCTGGGGCGGCCCGTCAAAGGTGAGCAGGTCTTGCTCAAAGAGTTCCACCCCCTCAAAGCCGGCCTGGGCGATGGCCCGCAGCTTGCTCCGCAGGTCGCCGCTTAGGGAAACGGTGGCGATGGAAGTGCGGTAGCCCATGGGCTCACCCCTCCCAGACCAGTACAGCCTTGGCCTGGGGCAACCGCCCCTCCAGGAGCTCCTGGAAGGTCTCTTGGTAGGCGCTAAACGGGCGCACCAGCGCCAGCCCGTCGGGGAGCTGGGCCACCAGCCCCACCGCGCGGGAGAAGTCGTCGTGGGTGAAGACGTAGGCCCCCTTGACGCCGATCTCCTGCAGAACCAGGCGCTGCACGGGGAGGGAGGCCGAGGTGGCCTCGAGGCCCACCAGCACCACCATCCCGCCCGGCTCCACCGCGTTTACAGAGGCTTCTACGGTCTGCGCGCTGCCCACGCAGTCCAGCACCACCTCGAATCCTCCTTCCGCAGCCTCCAGTACTTCATCTACGAAGCCCAAGCCTTTCAGCCACTCCCGCCGCAGGGGGTTGCGCTCGGCCACCCGAACCCGGGCCCCACCCCGGTGCAAGAGCCAGGCCGCCAGGGTGCCGATGGCCCCCC
>NZ_QWKZ01000122.1 GCF_003574085.1 Meiothermus luteus
CAATGCACCCCCGCTGGCCCGCCCGCGGGTTCAGAACCAAGGGGTGGCCACCAGCGGCCTGGCCCGGCGCGGGGCCCACCTCTACGACCCCCGCACCGCCCGCCCGGTCGCGCGGGTGGTGCAGGCCACGGTACTGGCCCCCACCGCCGCCACCGCCGATGTGCTGGCTACCGCGTTTTGCGTGCTCGAGCCCACGCTCAGCCTGGCCTTGGCCGAGACCTTTGGGGTGGGCTGCTTGCTGGTGGAGCAAGACGGCCAGACCCACAGCAACCCCAAGTTTGACCACCACCGGATTCAATGAATCCCAAGGAGATACCCATGCAGCGTCGTTTCGTCAGCCGCCGAAACTTTATCTACCGCACCGCCGGTCTTTTCCTGACCCTGTGGGCTGGACGGGGCCTGGCCCAGGTCCGCTGGGCCAGCGGCATGAAGCTGGACATCACCTTTGAGTTTGTGGGGGGCGGGGGCCGCTACCGCCCACCTTACGTGGCGGTCTGGCTGGAGAACGCCCAGGGCCTGCCGGTACGCACCCTGGCGGTCTGGTTTGAGCAGTCCCGCAAGGGGCCCCGCTGGCTCAACGAGCTGCGGCGCTGGTACCGCAGCAGCGAGCTTAGCGAGGCGGTCTCGGGGCCGACCCGGATGCCGGGCCGCTACACCCTGAGCTGGGACGGCAAGGACGATAAGGGCAACTGGGTGAACCAGGGCGAGTACTTTGTGTGCGTGGAACTGGTGCGGGAACACGGCCCCTACGAGCTCTTCCGCGAGAAGGTGGCCCTGGGCCAGAACCCCTTCAAGCGCAGCTACAGCGTGGCCAGCGAGCTGAAGGAGGTGACGCTTGCCTATGACAAGCAGGGTTGAAGCAGTAGGCGGAAGAACCTCAAAACCCTTGCGCTCGAGGCTTTATGCCCTGGCCCGCTGGCTGCACCTCTACGCCTCCATGCTGAGTCTTTTGGTGGTGCTTTTCTTCGCCGCTACGGGCATTACCCTCAACCACCCCGAGTGGGTTTTTGGCACCGCCCAGACCACCCACACCTACAGCGGCACCCTGCCGCAAAACTGGCAGCGGGATGGGCAGGTAGACTGGCTGCAAACTGCCGAGGCCCTCCGCGCTGCCCACAACCTGAAGGGCCGGGTGAGCGATACCCGCGCCGATGACCAGGAGGCCTCTATCAGCTTCCGTGGCCCGGGCTACTCCGCCGATGCCTTCATCCGCCGGGCCGACGGCAGCTACACCCTGAAGGTGGTGGCCCAAGGGCCGGTGGCGGTGCTCAACGACCTGCACCGCGGGCGGGATGCAGGCGCGGCCTGGAGCTGGTTGATCGACCTCTCGGGGGGCTTCTTGTTGCTGGTGGCCCTGACCGGCTTCGGGCTTTCACTTTTCTTCCGCAAGACCCGTGCTGCCGCCCTAATCACTGCGTTGCTGGGGGGCTTGGGTTTGCTTTGGATGGTTTGGAGGGCGGTATAGGAAGTTTGATTCCCCTCTCGTTGTCGTGTCGGCCTCTGCTGGACCGAGGGGTAGCCTCGCTAGGTAGTTCGCGATGGGCTGAATGGCTGCCCCGTACCGGTTTGTGAGAAGGTCCAGATGGGTTAGATCCGGTAAGACGCGCACCTCAAAGGGGGTTTCGGGAAAAAAAGCCCCGGCGTTGGCGAAGTCCTCGTCCCGCGGCAGCAGTCCCCGCCCAGCCCCTAGGGCCAGCACCGGGTAGGGCAGCCGACGGGGCCTTAGCCCCGGCATAGCTGCCTCAAAGGCGGCGATGTCCAGGGCCAGCCGATAGGGGAAGAACCATTCCGAAAAGCCGGTGGTGGGGGTGGCGTAGAGCTGCACGAACTCCAGCGGGTCGGTGGCCTCGCCGGTATCCCACCACTCCACCCGGCCGCCCCGGGGGCCCCGGATGGTGTAGGCCAGGCGGCCCAGGGCCAGCCCAAAGAGGCTGAGCCCCTCCCGGGCCACGGCCTGCCCTGCGGAGACCGCGAAGGCCGGGAAAAGGGCGTAGCGCTCGTCCACCCGGTATAAGGTCGCAGCCAGCCGGCTGCTGCGGAAGGCCACCCAGCCAGGGGGTGCGTCGGCCCCCGGGTCCAGCGCGGTCATGAAAGCCTGGGCCTCGGCCTGGGCTAAGGCCGCTGGACCCAGGCCGAAGGCGGCCACATAGGGGGGCGCGCGGCCTGAAAGCAGGTCGTTCAGGCCGGGCAGCCGGCCAAAAGGGCCCTGAGCACCCTCCAGGTAGGCCTGGGGGCCAACCGCGAGAAGCCGCGGGGCCCCATCCAGCAGGACCAGCCCGTCCAGCTTATCCCCTCGGTAAAGGGCGAAGAGCGAGGCCAGGCTGGCCCCCAGGGAGTGGCCGGCCAGCACCACCGGGCCTTTCTGTCGGGCCTGGTCCACGACCCGCTCGAGGTCCTCCAGGTGCACCCTCAGGCCCCAGTCCCTGCACCCTCAGGCCCCAGTCCCTAAGGAAGGGGACCTCGGGCAAGGGGTAGCCCTGGTAGTAGGCCCAGGGGTCAGGAGCGGCAAAGCCCCGCCGATCTTCCAGGCCGTTGGCCCGCCGGTCCCAGGCCCAGACCGCCCAGCCCGGGGCGGCCAGCACCAGCCGGCGGGCCAGGGCCTCAAAGCTGGTGGCCCCGCCCAGGAAGCCCGGGACCAGGATAAGGGTGCCCTTGGGGGTGCCTTGGGCGGGAAAGGAGAGGACGTAGCTCCGGTCAAGCGCGGGTCCGGCGGGGGTTGGGGCCCCGGTCACCGGGAAGTAGCTGGGTGTTCCGCTCCAGCGGGGGCTTTGGGCTAGGGCCAGGCCCAAGCAGGCGGTGAGGAAAAGCCAGCGCGGCATGCCCCCATGCTGCCCCCAAACCCCGGCCGAAACATCTCCGGGGGCCACAAAAAAGGCGGGCCAGCGGCCCACCTGACCTCGCCCTATGGCTGGCTTACGGGCTACCGAAGCTGTCCTCCACCACCACCACCTCCAGGCTTTGGTCGGCCACCCGGCCCACTGCGAAGACGCTGTAGACCTTGCCCTCCTCAAAGGCTACTCCCTCTAGGGGCAGGGCCACGGTGGGGGTGCCGGTGGGGCGCACCTCGAGGTCATAAGCCCCGGCCCGCACCGTGCCGTAGCCGGAGCGTTGGCCAAAGGCCAGGTTGCGGAACAGCACCGGGCCGCTCTTCAGGGCCACGTCCACTGCTGGGGCGTCGGGAGAGGCGTGGATGATTCGCACTTTGGCGACCCCTTCGGCCGGGGCCAGCCGGTCCTCCACCACCTGGGTCCTCAGGCTGGAGGCGGTGCCTAGGGCCATCACGGTGTAATACTTGCCCGCCTGCACCCGTAGGACCACATCGACCACCTTGGTTGGGTTCTGCCCGGTGGTCTGAACGGTTAGGGTCAGGTTGCCCGCAGGCACCTCGGCGTAATAGGTTACGTCCTTGAAACCTTGGGCCTCAAACACCTTGTTGCCCCCAGACAGGATGTCCACCGAGGGTGCATCGGGCACCAGGTGGGCAAACCGCACAAAGGCGGTGCCGTTGCTTTGGGCTAGGGCAAAACCGAGGACCAGCGCCAACCCAACGAACCAGCTTTTCCAGCGCATAAAGGCTCCTTTCCGAAGCTTCGCAGCTACATCTTAGCGCTGAAGCCCCCACCCGGCAATCGGGGTGGGGGCTCTAGGGGCTGCTTCTGGCCGCGTGGGGGCTTACTTGGGCAGCAAAACGGTGTCTATAACGTGGATGATGCCGTTGCTGGCCTGGATGTCCACCGCGGTCACGGTAGAGCTGCCGTTTAGGATGACCTTGCCGTCCTTGACCTCGATGGTTATGCTCTGGCCCTCTACGGTCTTGGCTTCCTTTAGGGTAACGACCTGGCTCGAGGGCACCCGGCCCGCCACCACGTGGTAGGTGAGCACCTTGGTCAGCGCAGCCTTATCGGCCAGCAGCTTGTCTAGGTCGGCTTTAGGAATCTTGGCAAAAGCTGCGTTGGTCGGGGCAAAGACCGTGAAGGGGCCCGGGCCTGAGAGGGTTTCTACCAGCCCCGCGGCCTGCACCGCAGTCAGCAGGGTGCTGAAGTCGGGGTTGGTGGCCACAATCTGCGCGATGGTTTGATTCTGGGTGGTGCTCTGAGCGTTGGTGAGCGTCAGGCCAAGGATAAGCAGGGCCAGGCTTCCTGCCACGAGCAGCGGTTTGAGCTTCATCTCGTACCTCCTTTTAGGGCTGGCGGGCCGGTGCTCCTGCTAAAGGCCGGTTGTCATCGGATTCCCGGGTTTCTCCCCTCTTCCAGCCCTGGGGCCAGGGTAATCGTTTAATCTATGTAGAAATTTTGTCTATATTACGTTCAGATTCGTAGGGCATGGAACAGGTCAAAGCCCAGCAGGAAGATTCCTTGGCAGGCGATGGCCAGCCCGAAGCCCCTGAGCCTTGGTTCGGGGCGCCGCCACAGGCCCAGCCCCGCGGCGATGTATAGGGTGTCCAGGCCGGCGTTAATCCATAGCAGCCGGCGGAGGCCGGCTGGCTCGAGCTCAGCCCCCAGCCAACCCCCATAGGCAATCGCGGCGTTCACCAGGCCCCAGACCCCGGTCATGAACCAAAACGGGCGCCAGAACCCATCCTGGGTGCGCCACAGGCCCAAAAGCGCTCCGCCTAAGCAGGCCAGCGCCCACAGCATGAGGCCCTGCGCGATGCGCTCACCGACCAGCTCGCTCACCCTGCCTCCGTTTAGCCAACCCCCGGCATCGCTTTGAACCATAGGGGTGTGGGGCGGCAGTCCCCGGCCAAAGCGCTCCACCTTGGCTGGGGAAGGATAGCCCCACACCGCCGAAGGCGGCTAATCTAGGGGCTTGCGCTGCCCCTGGATGTACCGCTTGAGCACCTCCAAGGGCGCTCCACCCGCCGTCAGGATGGCGTACGAGCCCGACCACAGCACAGGCTTCCAATAAAACTTGCTGAGGTGTTCGGCGTGGCGCTTGCGCAAGGCGCGACTGGTGACGGTCTTGAGGCTGTTGACGAACTTTGCAGGTTCGATAGTCGGAGTGGCCTCGAACAGTAGGTGTACGTGGTCGGCCTCACCGGAGAACTCCACCATCTCGCAACCCCATTGCTCGCACACTTGGACGACCTTCTCCCGCAACTCCTCCAACATCACCCCGGTCAAACATTTGCGCCGGTATTTGGTGACTAGAACCAAATGATACGTAAGGCGAAATGCAGCGTTGTTGGCAGTCTTTAGCTTGACCATAACCGTATGGTACAATGGGGATATGCAGACCCGCCAGGCGCAGATTCCCTATCGGGACGGACTGGCGTCCGTACGCCAGGTGCGGTACAAGCTGTACCCAACCCCTGCTCAGCTCGAAGTCTTGGAGCGGTGGAACGGGCTGCACTGCGATTTGTACAACGCCTGCTTACAACAGCGCCGAGATGCCTACAAGAAGGGCAAGTCGGTGGGCTACTACGACCAGCAGAACGAGCTTCCTGCGCTAAAGGCGGCCATTCCCGAGTACCGCTCGTTGGGCAGCCACGCCTTGCAGGAAACCGTTCGGCGGGTAGACCGGGCCTTCCAAGCCTTCTTCCGCCGGGTCAAGCGGGGTGAGAAACCCGGCTACCCCCGCTACAAAAGCCGCAAGAGCTTTGTGGGCTTTTGCTACCCCGACAAGGCCGGGTGGAAGTTCGAGCGGGGTCCAAACGGCAAACACGGCGTGCTGCACCTCTCCAACCTCGGCCCTATCAAGGCCAGGGGCAAGCCTCGGCAATGGGGCGAGCCTCTTCGGGTAACGCTGACCCGCACCTCCCACGGCTGGTACGCCACTGTTGCCCTCCGTTGCCAGCCTGCCCGTAAAACGGGGAACATCGCTGTGGGCATAGACCTGGGGGTAGAAGCGGTTGCCACGCTCTCTGACGCTACGAGGGTGGAAAACCCCCGCTTCCTCAAACAGGCCAGCAACAAGCTCAGGGGTTTGCAGCGCCAACTTGCCCGTAGAAAGCGCTTTGGCAGCAACTGGAAGCGCACCAAACACAAGATAGCTCGACTGCACCTCAAAGTAGCGAACCAGCGCAACGACTTCCAGCACAAGCTGACCTCGCTATGGGTCTCTAGGTACGGACTCATCGCAATTGAGGAGTTACGGGTCAAGAATATGACGGTAGGGGGTGGAAGCAGAAAAGCGGGTCTCAACCGAGCGATACTCGACGTGGGGATGTGGGGCATCCTGCAAAAGCTGGCGTACAAAGCGGAAGAAGCTGGTACGCGGCTGGTAGAGGTGCCCACCTCCAGGGTCAAGCCATCGCAGACCTGCCCTATCTGCTTGCGCCAGGAGAAGAAGCCCCTCGCTCAGCGGGTGCACCGATGCCCCTGTGGGTGCGAGATGCACCGTGACCAAGCCGCCGCTCTGGTCATGCTGAGGTGGGCCATACACCCCTGGGTGCACAGCCGTCAGGCTGTCCTGCAGGGAATCTACCCCTGGGAACCAGGGGGCGGGGAGGGGCCGAAGTCTGGCTCCGTCGAACCGCGAAACCCCGACCACGCCGGGATAGCGGTTGGTCGTGGGTAGTTCATGCCTTTGTGTCGCATAGGGGATTTTCGCGCGGCGGTCATCGAACAGGGGTTTTGGCGATCCAGCTGGCGGCCTCCAGGTAGCGCCTGCGGGCCAGTTCTAGGTCCAGCACCGGGGGTTTGTAGGGCCGGGGCCGGCCCCCCGACTCGGGCACCCAGCGCTGGAGCCACGCCCCATCGGGGTCGTGGGCCTCGGCCTGGGCAATTAGGTTGAAAATCCGGAAGTAAGGCGCCGCGTCCACCCCCAGCCCCCCCGCCCAGTGCCAGCCCTGTAGGTTGGAGGCGTTGTCGCCGTCCAAGAGCAGGTCGCGGAAAGCCCGCTCGCACTTCTGCCAGGGAAGAAGGGCCAACTTGACCGCGAACTGCGCCGCTACCATGCGGCCCCGATTGGACAGGAAGCCCGTGGCCTGCAGCTCGCGCATGGCCGCATCCACCACCGGGATGCCGGTCTGGCCGGTTAACCAGGCCTCAAAAAGGCCTGGGTCGTCGTTCCAGGGCAGGGCCTCCCAGCGGGGGTCAAAGGCTTTTTGGAGCATATCGGGGCGGTGGTAGAGCAGATCGCCCGCTTTGAGGCTTGGACCATGCGGGCCCTAGGCCTTCCCCGGGAAGAGGCCACGGCCCTGCTCAGGCGGGTGGTGGGGGCCCTTAAGGCAAAGCGGGTCCTGATACCCTGGGAACTTCCCGCCTGG
>NZ_QWKZ01000123.1 GCF_003574085.1 Meiothermus luteus
GTATGGGAGGGGCTAGCCTGCCGGAGCCCTGGGGCTACCCCTGGGGCCCCTTTGGCCACCTGCCCCGCTGGGCGGGGGAGCCGCTGGCCCTTTTGGAGGAGGGGGCGGCCTTGGGGTTTTTGTTTGGCCTGAGGCTGGGCCACAGGGCGGTGGTGGGCTTTAGCCCGGCCTGGAACCGCCTGCTTCTCTCTGACCTAAAGACCCTCCGCTCCCGCGGGAGCCTCTCCAGCCTCACTCCTTACCTGAACGGGGGGGTCATCACCACCGATGCCCCCCTCCACAAGCCCCAGCGCGAGGCCCTCAACCCTCTCTTCCACGCTCGAGCCCTGGCCACCCTGGAAGAGCGCCTCCAGGAGGCCCTGGCCGCCATCCGGCCCCAGGGGGCTTTTGAGGCGGTGGCCTGGGCCTCAAAGGCTGCTCAGACTGGGCTCAACCTCCTCTACTTTGAAGGCCGCTTTCCCCCCGCGCTTCTGGCCCGCTTCCTGGCCCCCCTAAAGCGGCCTTTTCCGGCCCCCCTGGTGCCGCGCCCGCTGCTGTTTCTTCGGGTGCGTCGGGTGGTGCGGGCCCTACAGCAGGATGGATGGGGGCTGGCTGCCCGGCTCCCCCTGGAAGAGGTGATGGTGGGCTTGGCGGCGGGCTACGACACCACCGCCCATACCCTGGCCTGGGCCCTCTGGCACGCGGCCTTGTACCCCCAGTGGGCAACCCCTCAAGGCCTGCCCCTCCTCCTGAAGGAGACCCTGCGCCTCTACCCTCCGGGCTTTGTGGGCAGCCGCCGGGTGGCCCACGACCTGGTGTGGGAGGGCCATTTTATCCCCAAGGGCGCCCTGGCCCTATACAGCCCCTACCTGACCCACCGCCACCCCGAGTTCTGGTCCAACCCCCTGGTCTTTGACCCGGCCCGCTTCCTGGGGCGGGTGCCGGCCTGGGGCTACCTGCCCTTTGGCGGGGGGGAGCGCATATGCCTGGGCATGCACTTCGCCCAGATGGTCCTGCGGGTGGCCCTAGGGCTTTTCCCGCGCTTGCGGCCGCTTAGGGGCGATCCCAGGCCCAAGCCCGCCCTGACCTTGGCCCCGGCCGGGGAGCTTTGGGTAGAGGCCTAAACCGAAGGAGGGGGCTCGTCCACCGGGACCGGCCGGCCCTGCTCGTCCACCGCCACATAGGTCAGGTTGCCCTTGGTGGCCAGCATCTTGGGCTCGCGCAGGTTTTCCCGGTAGACCTCCACCTCAACCGTGAGGGAGGTGCGCCCCACGCGGACCACCCGGGCCACCACCTCGAGCAGGTCCCCTACCTTAATCGGCACCTCAAAGACCACCTCGCCCACCCGCACCGTTACACACCGTCTGCGGGCCCGGCGGATGGCCGCGTAGGAACCCACCTTGTCCATCAAGCCCAGCACGAAGCCCCCAAAGGCGTTGCCCCCGGGGTTGGCGTGTTCGGGAAAAACCAGCTCTAAGGTGCGTGCCTCGCTCATGGGCAAGAGCCTACCGAACGCTCTTGGGTTGAGCAACGGGCGGGTATACTCTTGAACGGCTGTCTACCCTAGCGAAGGAGGTCCTCATGCCACTCAGAAACGCCTACCGTCCACCGGGCGAAGCCAGCCTCTGGGAGAGCTTCTTGCGCCGGCTCGAGGCCACCATTCGGGTCGCGCAGATTCACCCCGCCACCATCCAGTACCTCACCCACCCCAAGCGCATCGTGGGGGTCTCGCTGCCGGTGGTGATGGACGACGGAAGCGTGCGCAACTTCACCGCCTACCGGGTCATCCACAACATCGCCCGGGGCCCGGCCTTAGGAGGGGTGCGCTACCACCCCGAGGTCAGCCTGGGCCAGACCTGTGGGATGGCCGCCTGGATGACCCTGAAGGCGGCTGTCTACGGCCTGCCCTTTGGGGGATCAGCGGGCGGGGTAGCGGTGGAGCCGCAAAAGCTCTCCCGCCGCGAGCTAGAGCGCCTGTCGCGCCGCTACGTGACCGAGCTCATTGAACTGCTGGGGCCGGACGAGGATGTGCTGGCTCCGGACGTCGGCACCGACCAGACCATCATGGCCTGGTTCCAGGACACCTTTACCATGACCCGGGGCCAGACCATTCTGAGCGCGGTGACCGGGAAACCCCTCCCTCTGGGGGGGGTCTCCCTAAGGGATGAGGGGGGAGGACAGGGGCTGGTCTATGTGTTGGCCGACCTGGCTCGAGCCAACGGCTGGCCGTTGGAGGGGGCCACGGTGGCCATCCAGGGTTTTGGGCAGATGGGCAGCGCGGTGGCCCGCTACGCGGTAAAGGAGGGCCTAAAGGTGGTGGCGGTTTCCACCAGCCGGGGCGGGGTCTACAACCCCGAAGGGCTGGAGGTGGCCGCGCTGGAGGCCTACTACCAGAAGTGGGGCCACCTGGCGGGTTTTCCGGGGGGCCGGCCGGTGACCAACCTCGAGCTGCTTGGCCTGAAGGTGGACTACCTAGTGCCGGCGGCCCTGGAAGGGGCCATTAACGAGCAGAATGCCCGGCAGGTGCAGGCCCGGGTGGTGGTTGAGGGGGCCAACGGGGCGGTGACCCCTGAGGCCGAGTACCTCTTGCGCCTGAACGGGGCCCAGGTAGTGCCCGATGTGCTGGCCAACGGGGGAGGGTTGGTGCTCTCCTATTTGGAGTGGGTGCAGGACCTTTCCATGCTCTTCTTTGAAGAAGGAGAGGTGCAGCAGCGGCTGCGCGAATTCGTCCACCAAAGCCTGCAGGCGGTGCTCGAGCGGGCCCGCCCTTTAGGCGGCGACCTTCGGGTTGGGGCCTATGCTTTAGCCCTGGAACGCATCAACGAGGCCACCCGCCTGCGCGGGGTTTACCCATGAGGAGAAGAGGATGAAGTCGGAACCGCTTTCGTATCTTTCCAGCGAGAACATCGGCCCGTGGGAGATTTACCTGGCCCAGGTGGACCGCGTGACCCCCTACCTGGGCAAGCTGGCCTTCTGGGTGGAAGACCTCAAACGGCCCAAACGCATCCTGGTGGTGGATGTCCCCATCCAGCTTGATGACGGCTCGGTGGCCCACTTTGAGGGCTACCGGGTCCACCACAACACCTTCCGCGGCCCGGCCAAGGGCGGGGTGCGCTACCACCAGGACGTGACCCTCTCCGAGGTGATGGCCCTGGCCGCCTGGATGACCATCAAGAACGCCGCGGTGGGCCTTCCTTACGGAGGGGGTAAGGGCGGGGTGCGGGTAGACCCCCGCAAGCTCTCGCCAGGTGAGCTGGAGCGCCTGACCCGCCGCTACACCTCGGAGATCGGCATCCTCATCGGGCCGGACAAGGACATCCCAGCCCCCGACCTGGGCACCGGGGCCCGTGAGATGGCCTGGATGATGGACACCTACTCCATGAACGTGGGCCGCACCGCTCCTGGGGTGGTGACCGGAAAACCCATCGCCGTTGGGGGTTCCCTAGGCCGCCAAGACGCCACGGGGCGAGGAGTTTTCGTAACCGCGGCGGCGGCGGCGGAGAAGATGGGCCTTTCGGTGGAGGGCAGCCGGGTGGTCATCCAGGGTTTTGGCAACGTGGGCAACGCCGCAGCCCGCATCTTCCACGACCACGGGGCCCGGCTGGTGGCGGTGTCTGATGTGACCGGGGCCATCCGCAACGATGGAGGTATTGACCCCTACGACCTCACCGCTTACGTGCGGCAGATGGGGGGGGTCAAGGGCTACCCCAAGGCCGAGCCCATTCCGGCCCCGGAGCTCTTTTTCACCCCTTGTGAATTCCTGATCCCCGCGGCTTTGGAGAAGCAGATCACCGAGGCCAACGCCTGGAAGGTGCAGTGTAAGGTGATTGCCGAAGGGGCCAACGGCCCCACCACCCCCGCCGCCGACGACATTCTTGCCGAGCGGGGCATCGTGGTGGTGCCGGATGTAATCGCCAACGCGGGTGGGGTTACGGTGAGCTACTTTGAGTGGGTGCAAGACTTCAACAGCTTCTTCTGGACGGAGGAGGAGATCAACGCCAGGCTCGAGCGGCTGATGCGCCAGTCCTTTGAGGCGGTCTGGCAGGTGGCCCAGGATAAAAAGGTCACCCTTCGCACCGCGGCCTACATCGTGGCGGCCACCCGGGTCCTGGAGGCCCGGGCCATGCTTGGCCTTTACCCGTAGCCCCGTCCGGCCTTGGCGTATGCTAGGGGTGTGACGGCTAGCAGTACCTGGCCCCGCTACGGCAAGGTGACCCTAAAGCCCTTCACCGAGCCTTTGAGCGAGACCGAGTGGCGCCGCTTCTATGAGTGCTTTCGTGACCCCGAGATTGCCGAGTGGAACGGCAGCCGGCCGCTCAGGATGCCGCTGTGGCTTTTCAAGCGGGTGGTGATGGGCGAGGTGGGCCGGGGCGACCGGCTGGGCTTCGGCATTCTGGATGAACGGGGGGAGTGGCTGGGCACCGTGGAACTCTACGAGCTCACCCCCAGCGAGGCCACCTTGGGCATCCTGATCGGGGCCAAGGACCGCTGGGGCCAGGGATACGGCACCGATGCGGTCAAGGCGGTGCTGGAGTACGCCTTTTGCAAACTGGGGCTGAAAAAGGTGAAGCTTCGCACCTATCGGCACAACCTGCGGGCCCAACGGGCCTTTGAGAAGGCTGGGTTCCGCCACGTGGAAAAGCCCCCCCAAACTGGGCTGCGCTTTAGCCTGAGCCTGGGCCCCAGGCACGAGTTCGTCCCCATGGAGATTACCCGGGAGGAGTGGGCCTGCTGCTGAGGGCCTATCGGAGCCGCACCCGCTCCCCCAGGGCCAGGGCCTCCAGCTCATCGCGGGCGCTCGAGGCCGGCAGGAGGCGCAGGGCCCCTAAGGCGGCCTCTACTCGAGCAGCAATAGCAGCCTCCACCTGCTGGGCCACCCCCGACTCCACCGCCAGGGTTCGCAACCGAGGGATGTCCTCCGGTTCGCGGGCTTTGCGCTTGAGGATGGCCCCTACTTCCTCGGGGTGGCGCTCCAATAGCCACAGCGTGATGAGGGTAACCTTTCCCTCGCGCACGTCACCCCCCGCCGGCTTTCCCAGGGCTTCTGGGCTGCCCATTAGGTCCAGGTAGTCGTCCCGCATCTGGAAGGCCTGGCCATAAAGCCGCCCGAAGCGGGCCAGGGCTTCGCGCAGGTGGAACGGCGCTTGGCCCAGCACCGCGGCCCCCTCGCAGGCCACCCGCATCACCGAGGCGGTCTTTCCATCAATGATGCGCTCGTAGTTTTCCAGGGAGTGTTCCCCTAGGGCCGCCACTTGGAACTGGAGTACCTCCGCCTCGGAAAGCTCCCGGGCCACCTCGGCGAACATGGCCACTAGCTCCATGCGCCCGGTCTGGGCCAGCAAGGCCATCAGCCGGGAGAGCAGGTAGTCTCCCGAGAGCACCGAGACCGCGTTGCCGTACTTGCGGAAGGCCGCCTCCTTACCGCGCCGGGTTTCTGCGTCGTCCACCAGGTCATCGTGGAGGAGCGAGGCGGAGTGCAAGAGCTCCACCGCTAGGGCCAGCTCCATGGCGTGGGGTACCCCGCCCAGGGCGTTGCTGCTCAGGAAGACCAGGCGGGGCCGCACCCGCTTTCCCCCGGCGGTTACCAGGTCTTCCTCAATCAGCCGGATGAACTCCACCTCCGAGCGCACCACCTCCCGTAGCTGCTCCTCAAAGGCGGCCATTAGGGTGGTGAGCTCAGGGGCGAAGTCTTTGATGCTCATCCCGAGGATTATAGCTCAGAAGCACTCTAAGTAACTGGACCCAGGCCCGCTTTTGACCCTATTGATTGATGATGACCTGGGCGGGTAGGGTTACCGTGCGCAAAGTGCCGCTCAGGCTCTGGGCTACATACCCGGTGATGGCCAGTAGGCCTGGATTGCTGGCGAAGGTCAGGGTCTTGGTGAGCTTGGGGCAGTCGTCGGCTGCAGTGGAAGGAGGGCACTCCGGCACACTGCTCCCAATGGTTGCAGTGAGGCTCCCCGAAAGGTTGACCTGCAGTAGGGTGGCCGAGGGGCTGCCCGGTAGGGATTGAACCTCAAAGACCACCTCGTACCCGCTGGCTGTGGGGCCGGCCGAGACGGGATTGAAGCGCACCGTGGGGATACCAAAGTCGGCCACGAAGTTGCTGCAGCCCGATAGGACAAGGGCAACCACCATCAGGGCTATGGGCTTTTTCATCCGATCATCTCCTCTCGCCACTTGGGGTTTAGCACGAAGAACGAGAGCCTGCTCAGGCCTGCCAGAAAATCCACGTTCTCCACCGCAACTTCCTTGGGCACCTCTAAGACCGCTGGGGCGAAGTTGAGGATCCCCTTTATCCCCGACTCTACCAGGCGGTTGGCCACCGCCTGGGCTGAATCGGCGGGAACAGCCAGGAGGCCGAAGTCTATCCGCCGCTCGGCCACCGCCCGGGGTAGATTTTCTACGCTCTCTACCGAGAGGCCGTGAAAGCTCAGGCCGAACTTGGCCGGGTCGCGGTCAAATAGACCCCGCAGCTCAAATATCTCGCTGAAGCCGGGGTAGTCGGCGATGGCCTGGCCCAGCCGGCCCATCCCCACAATGCACAAGCCCCAGCGGCGGTTGAGACCTAGGATTTGGCGTAGCTCGCGCCGCAGCACCTGCACGGTGTAACCAACCCCCCGGGTGCCGTAGCTGCCAAAGTAGGAGAGGTCTTTGCGTACCTGGAAGGCGGTGACCTGGGCCTCCTCGGCGAGCTGCTCGGAGGAGGTTCGGTGGATGCCGCGGGCCTCGAGGTCTTCCAAAATACGCAGGTAGGTGACCAGGCGGGAGATGGCGGCGCTGGGCACTTTAGCCATGAGAAACACCTCTGTGCATCTAGCGAACCTCCAGAACCTCGAGCCCCTGCTCCCGCAGCGCAGCGGCAGCGGGGCCTGGATCAGCGAAGGGGCCCACCCGCACCTTGATCAGCCCTCCCTCTTCCACCAAGACCACCGGGTACCCCGCCCGCCGCACCGCCTCAACCACTGGTTGGGCGCTCTCAGCGCTGCGGAAAGCCCCTACCTGTAGGTAGCGCGATGGGGGCGACTGGGGGGGCTGCCGGGTTACCC
>NZ_QWKZ01000124.1 GCF_003574085.1 Meiothermus luteus
CCCGGGACGAGCCTCACCTTCTCCGTGCTGCTGCGCCCCACCCTGCCCCCCTCGGCCCTGGCCCTCCTCTCCTTGGCGGCGGGCTTGGCCCTGCGGGAGGCGGTGGGCCTGGGAGGGCTAAAGTGGCCCAACGACCTGCTGGCCCCCGACGGGAGAAAGCTGGCGGGCGTCCTGCTGGAGGCGCAGGTAAGCGGGGAGGAGGTGGCCTATGTCCTCCTGGGGGTGGGCCTCAACGTGCTCCATGACCCGGGCCTGCCGTCGGAGGCCGCGGCCTTGGCGGAGTTTGGGGGGGGGAGCCGGGCGGAGCTCCTGGCCCGCTTTCTTGGCCGGCTCGAGGCCCGCTACACCGAGCTTCACCGCGACCCTGGGGGATTCTTGGCGGACTACAAGGCCTTGAGCTATACCCTAGGGCGGCCGGTGAGGGTGGGGACCCCCCAGGGCGAGGTGCGCGGGGTGGCCACCGACATCTCCCCCGACGGCTCGCTGCTGGTGGAAGTCCAGGGGCAGACCTGCCGGATTGGCGCAGGCGATGTTGAGCTGGTTGGTTTTGTAGGAGGAAAAAAGTGAACCCGACTCAGAGTCTGCCGTACCTACCCCTATCCAAGTCGCTCTTCCCGGCCCGCAGCCTTACCCGCGACGCGCTTTTGGTGCTCGGGGGAAGCCTCTTCCTGGCCCTTTTGTCCCAGGCGGTCATCCCTTTGCAGCCGGTGCCCATCACCCTACAAACCCTAGGGGTGCTGCTGGTGGGGGCGGCCTTGGGCAGCCGGTTGGGCTTTTTAGCGGTGGTGGCTTATCTTTTGGAGGGCCTGGTGCTCCCGGTCTTTGCGGGAGGGGCTACCTGGTTCCACCCCCGCATTCCCTTTACCGCGGGGTACCTGCTGGCCTTTCCCTTTGCGGCCTACCTGGTGGGCTACCTGGTGGAGCGCTACGGGGCGGACCGCAGCGTGCTCAAGACCTTCCTGGCTATGCTGCTGGCCAACCTGCTCATCTACGCGGTGGGCGTGACCTGGCTGGGCTTCGCCCTCTCGGGGGCGGGACGCTACACGGGGGTCTGGGGGGTCCTGCAGGCCGGAATGTTCCCCTTCCTGGTGGGCGACCTGCTCAAAGCCGCCCTGGCCGCGGCCCTACTCCCTACCGCCTGGCGGCTGGTCCGTCGCTAGGCGGACCCTCCTCCTTCCCCCTGCTTGGGGGAAGGTTTTCCTTTTGGAGGCCCCTCGCGGCCCAACGGAGCACCCAGGGCATCAGCAGGCCATAGGCCCCCGCGGCCAAAACGGCCAGCGGCAGCCCCAGCAATAGCGCCCCGAAAAAGCCCATCTTTGGAATTTGGACCACCAGGGTGAGGACCCAGGCAATGGCCCCCACCATGGCGATTTCCTGAGGGTGCACCTTCATCGCCCCGCCTCGAGCTGCTCCGCTAGGTAGACCAGGGCCATCTTGTAGGAAAGAGGGCCAAAGCCCGAGATAATCCCCTTGGCCGCCGCCGCGGTCACCGAGTGCTGACGGTAGGCTTCGCGGGCGTGTAGGTTGGAAAGGTGCACCTCCACGACCGGCAGCCGCTGGCCCCGGATGGCGTCTAGAAGGGCGATGGAGTAATGGGTAAGGGCCCCTGGGTTCAGGACGATGGCCTGGAACCCTTCCTCGGCGGCCTGCTGAACCCACTCTATGAGCTGCCCTTCGAAGTTGGATTGGCGACAGACCACCCCCAGGCCCAGCTCCGCGCCCCAGGCTGCGCAAAGTTCCTCCAGCTCTTCTAAGGTGGTGCTGCCGTAGATTTCAGGCTCTCGCCTGCCCAGCAGGTTTAGGTTGGGGCCGTTTAGAACAAGGATCATCTGGCCTCCATGCTAGCCAAGGGCGGCCCAAAAAGGCAACGATGGATTTAGGCGCCGAGCTCCCGGCCTATCCCTTCGGCGGTCTCCACCACCCACCGCGACACCTCAGGGATGCGCTCCTCCGGCAGGTATATAGCGGCGGTGGAGATGCTCACTGCGGCCACCGCCTCGCCGTTGCCGTTGAAGATGGGTGCGGCTATGCAACGCACCCCCGCTTCGTTCTCCTCTAGGTCAAGGGCGTAGCCCCGTTCCCGGGTTCGCTGGAGCTCGGTCTCGAGCGCAACCCAATCGGTAATGCTTCGCTCTGTGCGCCGCAGCCCGGGTATGAAGGCTGCCCTTTGGCGTTCTCTAGGCTGCCAGGCGAGCAGGGCCTTGCCCAGCGCAGTGGACTGGGCCGGAAACCGCGCGCCTATCTGGGAGGCGAGCTGAAGCTCCCGATATCCGGGGAGTTTTTCGATGTAGACTACTTCTTGTCCGTCTAGGACGGCCAGGTGTACGGTTTCTCGGGTGGTGTTGCGCAGGCGCTCGAGGTGGGGGCGGGCCAGGGTGGGCAGGTGGAGCTGGCCGTAGGCCCGGAAACCCAGCCGGATGAGCTTGGGCCCCAGGTGGTAGCCCTTGCGCGGTTCATGCCGCAGGTAGCCTGCTGCGGCCAGGGTGCTTAGGATGCGGTGGGCGGTGCTCTTGTGAAGCCCCAGGGCCCGGGCCAGCCCTTCCAGGTCGTGCACCCCTTCGGCGACCTTCTCCAAGAGCCAAAGCCCCCGCAGCAGCGTCTGGGCCCCTCCGGCCTCGGGGCTTCTGGACAACGGTCGCGCTCTTTGCATCTCGGTTACCCCTCCCTCAACCAACAGTCTGGTCCCATTATATGGGATTTCAAAAAACCCTCATTCAGCGATAATCTTACCGCGTGTTGACATTATTTGAAACCTAGTGTTATATTTTGGGACAAAAAGGAGGCACAACATGCTCAGGTTTTTGGTTGGTTTGGCGGTCTTGTCCTTGGGGCTGGTCTGGGGTGCGCCCACCTACACCTTGCGCTACAACCACGTGCTGGGGCCCAACCATCCCTACCACGCAGCCTTGCAGCAGTGGGCCCAGCGGGTTTCCGAGCGAACCAACGGGGATCTGCAGATCCTGGTTTTCCACAGCGCTCAGCTCGGGGTGGAGGAGGACATCATTGAGCAGCTCCGCCAGGGGGTGCCGGTGGGGCAGAACACCGACGGGGCCCGCTTGGGCAACTATGTGCGGGAGTTTGGGGTCTTCAACGGCCCTTACTTCGTGGACAGCTACCAGACGGTGGAGCGGCTGGTGCGCCTTCCCGTCGTCCAGACCTGGACCGACCGGCTGGCCAACCAGTACGGCATCCGGATTCTGTGCTTTAACTGGGTGCAAGGCTACCGGCACTTTATGACCAACAAGCCCATACGCACCCCTCAGGACCTCCAGGGTCTGCGCATCCGCACCCCTCCGGCGCCAGTCTGGCAGGAGTCGGTGCGGGCCTTAGGGGCGACCCCGGTGGCCCTTCCCTTCGGGGAGATTTACAGCGCCCTGCAGCAGCGGGCCATTGACGGGGCCGAGCTGGTCTACGCCAACATCCCGGACATGAGCCTGTGGGAGGTGGTGCGGTACGTGAACGAGACCAAGCACTTCCTGCTCATCAACTTCCAGGTGGTGGGTGAGGCCTGGTTCCGCCGTCTGCCCGCCAACTACCGCAACATCCTCACCGAGGAGTGCCGCCGGGCGGGTCAGGCGGTTTCCCGGCAGATTGAGGAGAACGAGGCCCGCATCAAGCAGGACATCCAACGCCGGGGTATGACCATCGTGAGCGACATCAACCTGGCCCCCTTCCAGCAGGCGGGGCTGGCCGCCTACCAGCGGTTGGGCATCTTTGATGTGCGTCGGCTGATTTACAGCCAGCTGGGGCTGGAGCGCTGAGCGATGGGGCAGCGGCTCTTGCGGCTTGAAGAGGGCCTGGCGCAGTTTTTCCTGGCCCTAACGGTGGCGGTGATCTTCGCAGGCGGGGTGGCCCGGTTCTTGGGTCGGCCGCTGGACTGGGCCATGGACCTGGCTACCTTCGCCTTTGCCTGGTGCGTTTTTCTCAGCGCCGACGTGGCTTTGAGGCAGGACCGGCACCTGGCGGTGGAGCTCTTGACCGGCCGGCTTTCGCCGCGCTGGCGGTTGGGCTTGCGGCTATTTAGCCTCCTCCTGATGGCCCTCTTTCTAGCCTTACTCTTCGGGTACAGCCTGCAGATGGCCTACCTGACCCGTTTTAGGTCTTTCCAGGGCATTCCCGGGCTCAGCTACACCTGGGTTACCCTGAGTGTGAGCGTGGGCAGCCTGCTCCTGCTGCTCACCACCTTGGGGCGCATCCGGCAGGCTTGGCGGGCCTGGCGGGAGGGGCCATGCTCCTGAGCTTAGGGGTTTTTCTCCTCCTCCTGGTGCTGGGGATGCCGGTGGTCTTCGCCATCGCCATCGGGGGGCTGGTCTTCTTCTTACAGCAGCCCAACCTGCCCCTCACCATGCCGGTGCAGCTTCTGCTCTCGGAGACCCAGAACTTCTCCTTGCTGGCCATTCCCACCTTTATCCTGGCCGGCAACCTAATGAACGAGCTGGGGGTGACCCAGCGGCTTTTGCGGGTGGCTCGAGTCCTCACCGGCCACCTCCGGGGAGGGCTGGCCCAGGTCAGCGTTGTGCTGAGCCTGCTTATGGGGGGGGTTTCGGGTTCGGCCATCGCCGACGCCACCATGCAGGCCCGCATCCTAGGGCCGGAGATGGTCCGGCGGGGCTATTCTGCGGCTTTCGTGGCTGCTTTGCAGGGGTTTAGCGGCCTTATTGTGGTGGCCATTCCCCCCAGCATCGGGTTAATCCTCTACGGGAGCATCGGGCAGGTTTCCATCGGCCAGCTCTTTGCCGGGGGCATTGGGGTGGGTTTGCTGCTGGCCCTGACCTATATGGTGGTGGTGGCGATGCTGGCTCGAGCCCGGGGCTACCAGCCCGAGCTGGCCCAGCGGCCCTCAGCCCAGGAGACCCTTGCGGCTTTGTGGGGGGGTTTTGGGGCGGTGTTGTTTCCTGTGTTGCTCCTCCTTTCGCTCCGCACGGGTGTCTTCGTGCCCTCGGAGGTGGGGGCAGCGGCGGTGGTCTACGCCCTGCTGGTGGGGGCCATCTACCGGGAGCTGCGCTGGGAGCGGGTGGTCCGGGCTTTTCGCGACTCGGTGGCGGACATCGGCATGGTGGCCTTCCTGATAGCCGCCTCCGCCCTGATTGGCTACGGGATGAAGTGGGAGATGATTCCCCAAAGCCTCTCCCAGTTCCTGGTGGGGATTGCCGAGGACCCCCGCATCGCCCTGGCGGTGATCCTGCTGGGGCTTTTGCTCTTGGGCACCATCCTAGACTCCACGGTCATGATCATCCTGCTCACCCCTATCCTGGTGCCCACCGCCAAGGCCCTGGGCCTAGACCTGGTGCACTTTGGAGTGCTGGTGGTGATGACCAGCGCCCTGGGCCTGCTCACCCCGCCGGTGGGGCTTTCCATGTACTCGGTCTGTTCGGTGATGCGCTGTTCCATAGAGGAGTACGTACAGGAGGGTTGGCCGCTTTTCCTAGCGGTCTGCTTGGTGCTCTTGCTGGTCTACTTGTTTCCGGGAATCGTGACCTTTTTGCCCCGGCTTTTGTTCTGAAGGGGGCTTTGGGGCGGGCTGAGAGGGGCTCGAGCCGGCCTCTTTTCTGGGAGTGGTTGAGGAGGAAGCGAAAAAGATGGGGGAAAGGCTGAGAGGGAAGAAGGCCCTGGTCATTGCGGCCGGCCAGGGAATAGGACGGGCTATTGCCGAGGCTTTCCAAAAGGAAGGAGCGGACGTGCTGGCGGCCACCTTACACCCTGAGAAGCTACAGGGCGTCTGCCCGGCGGTGGCGCTAGACGCGCGGGACCGCGCGGCCCTCTTCCAGCTTATCGGCGGCCTGGAGAGGCTGGACTGCCTGGTCAACGCCCAGGGGGTGGTCCCTACCGGGGGGCTTCTGGAGGCCACCGACCGGGACTGGGAGGAGGCTTTTTTGCTGAACACCCAAAGCGTTTTCTGGGCCATGCAGGCCGCCGCACCTGGGATGAAGGCCCGTCGCTCGGGGTGCATCCTGAACATTGCTTCGGTGGCGGCCTTCAAGATGGTGCCTGGCCGGCTGGTCTACGCGGCCACCAAGGCCGCCCTGGTGGCCCTGAGCCGGGCTGCGGCCCTGGAGCTGGCCCCCTATGGGGTTCGGGTTAACGCCATCTGCCCCGGCACGGTGGATACCCCTTCGCTGAGGGAGCGGGCTGGAGGCCCAGAGGGAATAGCTGCTTTTGCCGCCCGGCAGCCCCTAGGCCGATTGGGCCAACCTGAGGAGATTGCCGCGCTGGCGGTGTATCTGGCCTCCGACGAAGGGGGCTTTGCGACGGGAGGGGCCTTCGTGGTGGACGGGGGGATGAGCCTATGACCTTTTCCTTTGCTGAGTTGAGACGCTGGGCGGAGGCGGTCTTGCAGGCTGCGGGGGCCGACCAGGCTTCGGCCCAGGCCACCGCCGAGGTGCTTTTGGAGGCCGACCTTAAGGGGATTGCCAGCCACGGGCTGGTGCGGCTGCCCGTCTATGTGCGGCGGCTCGAGGCCGGTCTGGCCAACCCCAGGCCCAGCCCCAGGCTTCTGCGGGACGAGGGGCCCTTGGGCCTGCTGGATGGGGACCAGGGCCTGGGGCCGAGGGTAGGGCTTTGGGCAGTGGAGGAGGCCTTGGCCAAGGCCCGGGGTTACGGCGTGGGGGTGGTGGGTGTCCAGCGGAGCACCCACTTCGGCATGGCTGGGTTCTACGCCGAGCGGATGGCCGAGGCCGGTTACCTGGGGCTGGTGCTGAGCAACGTGGAGCCCGATGTGGTGCCCTACGGCGGGCGCAAGGCGGCCTTGGGCACCAACCCCCTGGCCTTCGCTGCTCCGGCCCCCCAGGGGCCCTTGGTGGTGGACCTGGCCACCTCCCAGGCCGCCATGGGCAAGGTCTTCCTGGCCCGGGCCCGGGGGGAGAGGATTCCCCCCGACTGGGGCGTGGACGAGCTGGGCCAGCCCACCCAGGACCCGAACCAGGTGCGGGCCCTGCTCCCCCTGGGAGGGCCCAAGGGCTACGCCCTGGCGCTGATGGTGGAGGTGCTGGCGGGGGTGCTGACCGGGGCGGGGGT
>NZ_QWKZ01000125.1 GCF_003574085.1 Meiothermus luteus
TTCCAGTCCCCCGCCCAAAGGAGCCCGGCCCGCCTCCACCAAGCTATGGGCCCTCCGAGGTGCGGCTGATTCGCGGGGTGGTGGTGGTGCGGCTGGACAACCTGGTGGACCGGAGCGGAATAGATCTCCTGCGGGAGGCTGTTCGTCGCCATGAGGGGCAGGCTCGAGGCTACATTCTTGACCTACGGGGCAACCCCGGTGGGCTGGTGCTGCACATGGCCGAGGCCGCCGGTGTATTCATGCGGGGGGTGCCCTGGCGGCTGGTCGGCCGGGGCCTAGGGGCGCTTCCCCTCCCCACCGTTCCCTTCCTAGGCCCCCCAGAGACCCAAAAGCCCCTGGTGGTGCTGATAGACCGCCAGACCCACTCTGCCGCTGAGGGGCTGGCCGGGGCCCTAAGGGGGGCTCAGCGGGCCTATTTGATTGGCACCCGCAGCGCGGGCAACACCGAGGCCCTGACCCCCTACTGCTTCCCCGATGGAGGGGTGGCCCTGGTCGCAAACGGGGTGCTGGCCCCCCTGAGCGGCCCCACCTGGGAAGGGCGCGGGGTTGAGCCCGACCAGGTAGAGCCGGACCCCCAAAGGCAGCTCGAGGCCGCCCTCCAGCACCTGTTGAACCCCCGCTAGGGCATCCGGGTCGTCCGCACCACAAACCTCCAGTGAATCGGGTACTCGAGGTCCGGGTCTGGGTAGGCCTCGCTCACCCACTGAGCAAGCTCGGCAATGGAGGAGCGAAAAACCTCCTCTGGTACTTTCCAGGTAAAGGAGTAAATGCGCTCGAGCAGCATCTCCAGGCTGGCCCGGGGGCTACGCATCTCCACCCACTCGGCCACGACCTTGCTCCTTGGCTCCAGCCCTTGGCGGAGCAGCTCCTTTTCCACCTCGCCCAGCCGGGCTTGGTGCCGGCCCCGCTCTAGGCGGTGCCCCATCCGGGCCAGAATCTCCTGCCACTTCTGCTGAATACGCCAATCCTCACTCTCGCCGTTGGCCTGGTCCCACCCCTCAAACAAAAACCCCCCCGGACGCAGCACCCGCAAACACTCCTGCAAAGCCCTCTGCCAATCCTCCAAAAGGTGCCAAAGGTGCACGGCAATCACCGCGTGGAGGCTGTGCCGCTCAAAGGGCAGCGCACAGGCGTCGGCCTCAACCAGCCTGGCCTTTCGGGCCACCCCCGCCACTTTTTGCCGCAAAACCTCAAGCATGGCCGGGTTGTTGTCCAGGGCAATGTAGCGGTACCCTCGAGCAATGATGGGCACCGAAATACGGCCCGTGCCCGCCCCCACCTCCAAAAACAACGGGTCCCGAAACACCTTCTCCACCGGCGTGGTAATCGCCGTGGCGATTCGTCCCGAAACCTCAGGCGGATGGTAGCGGGTACGGTCGTAGGTGAAGGCCACCCGACTGAAATGAGAAGACATGCTCGGTTTTATGATAGCAACCGACTTATAAATTGCAAATCATACTGTGAAGCCTAAAAGCAAAGTGTGAAGCAAAGACACCCGCTATCCTCCCCTCCCCCCCCAAAGCTCCACCGGGTCGCCCTCCCGCAGGCCGAGCTGCTCCCTGGCGTTGCCCAGATGCACCGCCACTTCCAGCAACCCTGCGCTGCCCACATAGGCCAGGGCCGCACCCACCGGCACCTCGGCGTAGTGGGTGGCCACGGGTATACGGTGGTAGCGGATGCGCACGGTCTTTCCCCGAGCCTGGGTCGGGGTAGCCAAAAGGGTGGTGATGGCGTTGCCGAAGCGGTCAAAGGTCAGTATCTCACCCTGTCGGCCAAAGTTCAGATGGATGGGCAGGCGCAGCAGCTCCCGCACCGGCAGCTCCGGTCCGAAGCGCGTCGGCTCCACCCCCGAGGCCAGGTGGGCCGCCACCGGCCCGAAGACATCCCGCCCGTGAAAGGTAGAGGACTTCCGGGGTAAGTGGTAGGCGGGGTCTTCCAGCAAATAGGCCCTTCTGGGCGGGTCCTGAAGGTAGGCCAGGGTCAGCAGCCCGTTGTCTGGGGCCACATAGAAAAGCCGCTCGCCTACCACCAGCACCGCCCGGCGGCTCGAGCCCACCCCTGGGTCCACCACCGCCAGCACCACCGCCCCCCGGGGCAGGTAGGGGACCGATTCGTACAGGATGTAGCTGGCCCGGCGCAGGTCCCCTGGGGGCAGGTTGTGGGCCAGATCGTGCACGGTAAGTCCGGGCGCCACCTGCCGCATCACCGCTTTGACCACCGCGGCATAGGGGTCGGCCAGGCCAAAATCGGAGAGAAAGTAGACCTCCCGCACCGGCGCCTCCAGCCTTCAACTCCCCAAAAGCGTGCGCACCCAAGGCAGGTTGGCCACCAAGGCCAGCACCACCCCGGCCAGCACCCAGGCCACGGCCCCCGCCAAGGCCCCTCGGGTGCGCAGGTAAAGCCAGCCTAAAAACAGCCCCGCCATCAGAAAAAAGAGCGTGGGCCCAGGGATAACCAGGGCGAACAACACCGGAACCATGAGGCCCGCGAGCTCCTTGTAGCGCTCTTTGAAGACCGGATAGCCCACCCCCCGGACCACCAGCTCGAGCAGGGCCAGGCCGAAAAAGATGGGGTACATGGTGCCTAGACCGGCCAGGTTCAGCGGTTTGGCTAAGTAGGCGTATAGCCCCAGCAGGCCCAGCACCACCAGCCCCGCCCAGGTGCCCTCCACCCAGTTGGCCCGGGGCCCTATGGCGTTGGCCATACCCTCCTTCCCCATGCGCCGATAGGCCAGCAGGAGGGCAAAAGCTCCCAGAAGAAAGTAGAATATCGGCCGCACCACTTGGCCCTGGTAAGGGGTGAACAAGACCAGCAAGTTGTGATAAAGAAGCCACCCCGCCCCCACCGACGCCAGCGCCGCCAGGACCAGGCTAAGCAGAAGCCAAAGGTGCAGGGTCCCTGGGCCGAACCGCCGCTCGCTGCCCATTTCCACCGTGCGCATGGGCTCAATCCGGCTCTCCCCATACAGCAAAAGCCCCAGGTAGACCAAGAGCAGCACCAACCAGGGCCAGACCTTCCCCAGCAGGTTGCTGGGCAGGCTCATCCGGGAGGAGAGCTGGCGGAGCACCAAAGCCCCCTTATCAAACTCCCCCTGGCCGTAGTAGGCCATGGCCAAAAGCCCTAGCGCGCGGGTGTAGTCGGCGTCCAGAGGCCCCAGCCGGGGCAGAACCGCCTCCAGGGTATCGGCTGCCCGCTGGATGTCCCCTGAGAGCCACATCAGGCGGGCCTTGAGGACCTGCTCCTTGGGGCTATCCCCCAACAGGCCAATGGCCTCCTGGGGGCGCCCCAGCCGCTCAGCCAGCCGGGCTGCGCCCAGCCGGGCCTCCTCCAACGGCGCAACCCGCCGGAAGAGGGCATAGGCTTCCTCGTAGTTGCCCAGGGCCTCGTTGATCTGGGCCCGCAGCAGCACCGCTTCGGCGCTGAAGCCCCGCGGCAGGTGGGAAAGCGCCTCCGCCGGGCGTCCGGTCATCAGGAGGTAGCGGGCCGTGAGCAGGGCCGTTTCAGGGTCCTGCGGCTCGAGCTCAGCCGCCCGCTGCAGGTAGACCTGGGCCTGCTCGAGGTTGTTCGCCTCCAAATAGATGCGGGCCAGCAGCCTGAGGCTGGGCAGATGGTTGGGGTTGGCGATCAGGGCAAGCTCGCAGGTGGCTCGGGCGCTGTCTGGCGCACCCCGCTCATACAAACCCCTGCACTGGGCGTAGTAGCCTCCAGCGTCCATCTGGGCCCATCCCGTGAATGCGAATAATGCGATTCCTAAGGCGAAAGGAACCGCTCGTAACGCTGCCATGGGGGTAGTGTAACACGAGCATTGTGGGCTCTTGCCCAAAGATGCACATCCGGTAAAATCCAAGTCGGAGGAAAAAAATTATGAAGGGTTCAATTTTTTTATGGCTGGCCTCCTTCCTGCTGGTGGCCTTCGCCCAAAGCCCTAGTGCAGTAGAGCGCCTGATCGACGAGGGTAGGTTCCAAGAAGCCTACGAGGCCGGGCTACGCCTGGGCAGCGCCGATGGCCTGGTGCTGGCCGCCAAGGCCGCCAGCTACTACGCCGGCTACATCGCCAAGGACAATGAGAAGGCCGACTGGTACGGCCGGGCCGAGGCCGCCGCCCGCCAGGCCCTTCAGACCAACAGCGAGAACGCGGAGGCCTACTTTGAGCTGGCTCGCGCCCAAGGCCGCCTCTCGCAGTACCGAGGCATTCTGGAAAGCCTGGGGCTGGCCAGCAGCATCAAGGAAAACCTGGACAAAGCCCTGCGGCTGAACCCCCGCCACGCTGGGGCCCGGGTGGCCTTAGCCCTTTGGCACCACTCCCTCATCTCTAAAAACGTGGGCTGGCTCTACGGAGCCAACGGCAACCAAATCCTGCCCCTCTTCAACGAAGCCATCCAGCTCGAGCCCCAGACTATCATCCACCGAGTAGAGCTGGCCGGGGTGCTGGCCGCCCAAGGGAAAAAGGACGAGGCCCGCAAGCAGTACGAGGCCGCCTTGGCTCTACCCCCCAGGACCGCGGCCGACCGCTACGACCAGGAACGGGCCCGGCGGGAGCTAGCCGGGCTGCGCTAGCCGAGACAGATGGGGGCAGTCGGGCCCGGGGGTGGTACAATTCCCCTCGGGCCTGGCCCTTTTTTAGCCTTCGCTTTACTGAGGAGCTTTGATGAACGACCCTTTCAATCGCATCCTTGGGCACAATCCAAACCAGCGTGTCGGCGTCTTTGTGGACACCCAGAACCTCTACCACTCGGCCCGCGATTACTACGGCCAAAACGTCAACTTTGAAAGCCTACTGCGCTTTGCCGTGGGGGGACGCCAGCTTGTCCGGGCCACCGCCTACGTGGTGGAGCGGGAAAACGACACCTCAGCCTGGCCCTTCATTTACAAGCTCTCCACCATCGGCTTCCGGGTGCGCCGCATGCACCTCACCCTCAAGGAAACCACCGACGACGGCCGGCCCATCTACGAGGGCAACTGGGATATGGGCATCGCCGCGGACATGGTGCGGCTGATGCATACCCTGGACGTAGTGGTCCTGGGCAGCGGGGACGGGGACTTCGTGGAAATCGTTGAGGTGCTGATGGAGAGGGGCATCCGGGTGGAGGTCATCGCCTTCAAGGAAACCACTTCACAGAAGCTCATAGACGCGGTGGACCGCTTCATCCACCTGCCCGAAATTGAAAACGCCTTCGTCCCCAGCAAAGAGCGCCATCCTATTCCCCGGGGGGAGCAGTGAACCTGGAGGATTTTGACTACCCTCTGCCCCCCGAACTCATCGCCCAAAAAGGCGCCGAACCCCGCGACGCCTCGCGGTTGATGGTGGTGCACCGCCAAAGCGGGCGGCTCGAGCACCGCGTCTTCCGCGACCTGCCCCACTACCTACGGCCTGGGGACGTGCTGGTGCTTAACGAGAGCAAGGTCATCCCGGCCCGCATTTTCGGCAAGAACCCTCACGGAACCTCCATTGAGGTACTGCTGGTGCGGGAAAAACCAGACCGTCCAGGGTGCTGGGAGGCCTTGCTCAAGCCCGCCCGGCGGGTCAAGGTGGGGCAGACGCTTTCCTTCCCCGACGGCCTGAGCGCCACCCTAGAAGGCCTGGAACCTGACGGGAGCCGCGTCTTGCGCTTCCATGGAAACGTCCGGGAGCACCTGGAGAGGATTGGCCAGCCCCCCCTACCCCCCTACATCCGGGCCCCCGTGGCGCCGGAGCGCTACCAAACGGTCTACGCTCGCACCCCCGGCTCAGTGGCCGCCCCCACCGCCGGGTTGCACTTCACCCCAGAGCTGTTGGAGCAAATCCAGAAGATGGGGGTGGAGGTTAACTACGTTACCCTACACGTGGGGCCTGGCACCTTCAAACCTGTGCAAGGCCCCCTCGAGCAGCACACCCTGCACCAAGAACCCTACGAGGTCCCCATAAAGACCGCCTGGGCCATAAATCAGGCCAAGGCCGAGGGGCGGCGGGTCGTGGCGGTGGGCACCACCGTGGTGCGAACTCTGGAAACCGCTTGGAGGGAGGGGGAGCTCCAGCCCGGCAGGGGCGAGACCCAACTCTTCATCCGCCCGGGGTTCCACTACCGGGTGGTGGACGCCTTGATTACCAACTTCCATCTGCCCAGGTCCACCCTCCTGATGCTGGTCTCGGCCTTCATGGGCCATGAACTGATGAAGCGGGCCTATCAGGTGGCCGTTGAGGAGCGCTACCGCTTCTACAGCCTGGGGGACGCCATGCTCATCCTCTAAACCTCCACCACCTCAAGCGCACGCTCAATGATCCGGGCGGGGTTGCCCACCACCGTAGCCCCGGGGGGCACCGATTTGGTCACCACCGCTCCAGCCCCCACC
>NZ_QWKZ01000126.1 GCF_003574085.1 Meiothermus luteus
GGGTGGGCCTCGAGGTGGTGGAGGTGCCCTTGCCCGGCTTGGCGAGGGCCCTCTTGGAGGGGAAGGGAGAGGCGCCCCCGGGGGTCCAGGCCCTCCGCTTCCCCGATGTGGAGCGCGAGGTGCGCCACGTCCTGGCCCAGGTCAGGGCCCTTCTGGTCCAGGGGGTTCCGGCAACGCAGATCGCCTTGGTGGTTCGGGACGACCGCCTCTACGGCCCCTTGGCGGCGGCGGTGGCCCTGGAGCAGGGGATTCCCCTCCGCCTCCTCTACCGCGTCCCTGTGGGCGAAACGCGGGTGGGAAGCCTCCTCGCGCTCCTGTCCCAAGCCCTCCCCGCCTTCCCCTACGAGGCTACCCTGCGCCTTCTCTTCCACCCCCTCTTCCCCGAAAAGGCCGGCTTGGACCCGCGGCGGGCCCGCGCCCTCCGGCCCCACGGGCGGGAGGCTTGGGAACGCCTCGGGCTTCCCGAGGGGCTTGGCGGCCTGGCCCGCCTGACGAAGGGGCAGGAGTTGGTCCAGGGACTCAGGGATTTCCTGAAGCCCTTGAAGGCGCGCCTCCGCGGTTGGCCCCGGGAGCGGGCCGCCTTGGAGGCGGTGCTCAGGGCGCTTCCCGAGCTGGCGGAGGAAGAAGGGGATGGCTTCTTCTCGGGGCTAACCGAACTCCTCTTCCACCTCACCGTGCCCGCCCAGCCGGGGTACCGGGGCCTCGAGCTCCACACCCCCTTGGCCCGCTACGGCGGGAGCTACCGCTACCTCTTCGTCCTGGGCATGGCTGAAGGCCTCACCCCTGCCCCCGTGGCCGAGGACCCCTCCTGGGCTTCCCCGAGCGCCATAGGCTCCGGGAGCTGGGCCTACCCTTGGAGGCGCCGGAGGAGGAGGCGGCCCGGGAAGCCTTGGTCTTCGCTGCCCTTCTGGGGAGCGTGGCGGAGGGGGGGGAGGTGGTCCTCACCTATCCTGGACCTGGTCACCCTCGCGAAGCGGGGTCGGTTCCCCGCCCTGCCCCTCTCCTTCTTCCACGGCGAGTGGGGCCTCCTGATCCGAACCCCTTACCTTATACACTCCTACCCCGTCTCCCGTGTGATGCCTCCCACCCCCCTCCCCAAGGCTTCCTCCAGAGCCTCCCGAGGCGTCCGGTACCCCAGCCCCGAGTGCAATCGCTTCTGGTGGTAGTACCCCAGCCGCTCCGCGATCACCCCCTTCAGCTCCTCCAGGCTCCGCGCCTCCAAAAACAGCTCGCTGCCCTCCCCCTTGAACCGCCCAAAGAAACGCTCCACCACAGGATTGCCCTTCGCCCTCGTAAGGCTATAGGAAACCCGCTGCCATACCCCCAAGGCCAGCCCCGCCGTGGGGGAGGGGCCGATCCCCCAGGCCAGGACCGTGCGGCTGCGAGGGTCAAGGCCTCCGGTTCCCCCTCCCGCAGCAAACTCGCTCGCAGATCCGCCTTCTCTTTGGCCAGAAGGACGACCTCCAGCAGGGGGTGGGGCTTGTGTTGAGGACCAGGCCCTGGGCCAGCGCCTGACGGGCCAGGTTCATGCGCTCGCCCAGAGGCATCTTCTTCACCTCCCCTGCCCGAGGGAGTTTTTTAGGAGGGCGATATCCACTTTTCCAGTTCCTTCTCCTGGGTCTGGTTGGAGAAGACCGAGGGCCCCCGCTCCATGAGCCCAGCCTTCCACTTCACGAGGGTATTGGGGTGCACCGCGTAAGCGCGGGCCAGCTCCACCGGGCTCCTTTCCCCTTTGACCGCCTCCAGGGCGGCCTGGAACTTGACCTGGGGGGCTACCGCCTTGGGCCTCTTCATATGAACCTCCTGATCCCGTCGGGATACGTCAAAAGTATCGTCTAGGTTAAGGGGGTCATATCCCGGGCGTTCTTGGAGCTTTTGGCCTATGGCCTCAGGGTGCTCTTTTCCCTCCTCCCCCCTCCGCCGGGGTACAAGGCGATTTACTAGGCAAGCCCCTTGCAGGTTGACAGATTGCCTGGACTCCTTTACACTCAACCATTGCCCGGAGGCGATGCGCTTCCGTTCCTTCGCAGAGCTCGGGGCGCTGCGGACTACCCTATCTTGAGGGTTAGGTTTTTACACGGAGCGCGAACATCCCCGGGCTTTTCCAAACAAAAGGGTTGGGTTGGCAGGCCGTAGGTTGAGTTTAAGGTTAATTTCCCCGGCAAAATCTAACCAACAATTCTCGTGATAAGTGTAGAGCGTATCGAAGAGCTCATACCGTGCTTGGCACGGAAGGAGGCGCGCGCGTGTCCTTCAACCCTGTTCAGAGGACGGACGGCCTTTTTACCCATCAGGGGGGGCCGGGTTTTGCCCCTAATCCCAAAAAGGAACTTTTACTCCTCGTAGCAGGCAGTCTCTTTTCTGGTGGCCTGTTCTATGAGGACAAGGAAGCAAGGGAGAGACGCTTTGCCGAACTTGCGGCACGGGTGACGCAGGAGGACCCCGAGTTTGTTTTCATTCTTGCCACGTATGCCCACCAAGTTTTGGGTCTTTGCTCGGGTCCTGCGGCGCTCCTTGCCCACCTGTTTTGGTGGGATCCTGGGGAGGTGGGCCTTAGGACGGCCGCGCGGGTGTGGCTAAGGGGAGATGAGCACCTGGAGACCCTTGCTTACACGAAGGCTCAGGGCTGGGAAAAAGGCCGTGGCGGAACCTCTCCCAGGGACATGGCCCACGCCATGGTGTATGAGTGGCTCGTGCGGGGAAAAAGGCCCTCCCCGAGGCCCAGGCCTTCGTAGCTCGCCTCAAGGAGGAGCGGCCCACTTGGGAGCAGATCCTTTTAGCGAAGGGAAGCTCCCCCGAGGTTTGGAGGGAGGCCATCCCCCACATGGGGTCCATGGCTTTGGTGCGAAACTTGGCCAACCTCTTCCGGGGTGAGCAAGAGGGATGGCCGGAGGGGGTGTTGCATGCCCTGGTTGAGGCCCTCGAGGCCAACCTCCCGCCCGTGCCCTTGCAGGGGGACAGTTTGATTTTAGTGGACGTTTCGGGTTCCATGTTCTCGCCCTTATCGGGGCGGGGCGAGGCCACCTACGCCCTGGTGGCCGCAAGCCTGGGGGCCCTGCTTTACCGTCACACGGGCGGTGGGTTGGTGGGATTTGACAACGAGCTCCATCCGGTGGACCTTCCTCCCAGTGCCCCATTGCTCGCTTTGGTGAAGACCCTCCTTACATCAGGGGCCAGGGGGGGTACCTTTTTGGGAAGAGCCTTACGGGAGGTCCTACCCGGGTTTGGCGGATCTAGGTGGCCGACGACGCTGCCACACCCTTGCTCCGCTGGCTTCGGAAGGCGGAAGGCCGCAAGGCTTATGTGGTTAACCTGGCAGGCTACGGTCGCCTAGCCTTCCCCGAGACGGGGGTGTATCGCCTAGCTGGGTTCAGCGACCGCCTGCTTGAGCTCCTACTACTCCTCGAGGCCAAGGAGCCGGGATCGTGGATGGCGGATCGGTTGGGAGACCTGGGGACGACAGCACCTGACGCGGGAGAGGAGGAGGCTTAGAGGCGGGAGGTGGAGTATGGTCTGGCAGGAACAGAGCCTGACGCCCAAGCAGAGGTTGGTCTACGATCTCTTGCGCCACGTGCCCGGCTTCCATCCCTTTCTTGATCCCGAGGGAAACACGGTGTTGCTATTTAAGGAATCCGGCGGGGAAGCGCTGGCCTTGGTGGGGGTGGGCTGGCAATCAGAGGAAGCCATTCTCGTCCTCCAGGCTCGGGTGGAGGGGTTGGGGGAGTTTTCTCCCAGCCTGGCCAACGCCTGGAATGCGGCGAAACGGTGGCCTAGGGCGTGGGTGCAGGAGGGAGGTGTTGTCCTCGACTTTCAGGTTTTCCTTCCCGGCGAGGTGGATGCGGAGCTCCTGGGCTCGCTCCTCCTACCTGTGCTGGCGGGGGTTGGGAAATTCCTCGGCTGGGCGGTTGAAAGGACGCGCGAAATGCCCCCGGTGGCCTGAGCGGGGGTGGGAAAAGGCGGTGGGCTGGGATGGGCGAGAGGTGAGCAGAAGAGGGGCGAAGCGGTGCTAGGGTGACACTCCACGAGGAGGGAAATATGGATGGGATTGGACCCTTGAGCCGCCAGAGAGTGGGAGAAGTCTTGCGGGAGTTGGGGCTACGCTTCCTAACCGACGCGGATGGGGACTTTGTGCTCCTCTGTAAGGAGGACGCGGCGAACTCCATGGCCATGGTGATGGTGAGTGTCCAAGGGAGTGGGGACGAGATCCTCACCATCCAGGCCATGGTGCAAAACGCCCCGCCCCTTTCGTCGGGG
The DNA here is from genome assembly GCF_003574085.1 of Meiothermus luteus. Lineage (GTDB taxonomy): Bacteria > Deinococcota > Deinococci > Deinococcales > Thermaceae > Meiothermus > Meiothermus luteus. Next base: position 4,255 of record NZ_QWKZ01000126.1, read on the forward strand.
GAAGCCCTGGGGAAGGCCAACGAGTGGAACGCGACGAGGCGCTGGCCCCGCGCTTTCGTCAAGGATGGCCACTTCTTTTTGGACTTCCACCTGGACCTGGAAAAGGGCGTTCACAAGGAACTTTTGAAGGATGTGGTGGCAACGGTATTGGCGGGGGTGAGCCAGTTCCTTCTTTGGCTCGGAGGGAATGGGGAGGAAGATACGTTGCGGGCTATCCTTCGCCGACTGTCTGGGTCTATGTAGGGGGTGGACGATGCCGATCAAGTACAACCCTTTTACCGGTCGTTACGAGTACGCCGAGGAAGACCAGGATCCGGTGCAGAACGAGTACGAGGGCGGCTACGAGATGGGTCGTCAGGATGAGGCGAGCTTCTTCCCCTTTACCCTGCGCTACAGCAAGAAGGGAAACCGCCTAGTGGACAAGTGGAACCCCTATAAGGGGAGATACGAGCAGGTTCCGGAAGACTGGGGATTCGCTATAACCCCTACAGCGGCGAGTACGAGTTCGGTCCAGAGGAATAACCTGCTGGAAGGCCCCGGGGTGTGTTCTTTGGGGTGTGGGAGGACGGGATGAGTTATCGCCAGAACCTAGAGGTGATCCTGACAGCCCTGGTGGCCCGCGTTCCCCTGTACATAGAGGGGGCCCCAGGCGGGGGTAAAACGGCGGCGGTGGAGGCGGTGGCCCAGTGGTTGGTCCGGCCCTTGGTCACGGTGGTCGGGGCTACCCGGGACCGGACGGACTTTGGGGGTTGGCCCCGCTACCACGCGGGGGAGGACCGGGTAAAGCTCTACCCTTTCCCCTGGGTGCAGGCTTTAGTGGAGGCGGGGGAACGGGGAATTCTCTTTCTGGACGAGATGAACGCCAACGAGGAGATCTTCCCCGTCCTCTTGCGGATCCTGGCGGAGCGCTACATCGGGGACATCCCCTTTCAGGGGGACGTGCTGGCGGCGGGAAACCCGGAGGAGCTCTCTGTGGCCGGCCTGGTTCTGCCGCCGCCGGTGGCTAACCGGGTGATCCACTACCGTTGGAAGGTGCTCCCTACGGAATGGGCGGAGGGGATGCGGTGGGGCTTTGAGCGCTTCTACCGGGAATTGCCCTCCTTGCCACCCCGGGAGGTGGTGGAGGTCCATATCCGGGAGGCGAGAGCCCTGGTGGCGGCCTATGTGGAGCGGAATCCTTCTGTCCTGCACAACCCCAACCCTAATCGCCTACATGGTCCTTGGCCTTCGCCTAGGTCCTGGGAACTCCTGGCGCGGTTTGTTGGGGCGGCCCGGGCCCTGGGTTTTGGGGAAGAAACCCAGGCTTTGGGGGCGATAGGGGCGGTGGGGGAGGAGGGGCACGGCTTCCTCACCTTTGTGCGGAACCTGGACCTGCCGACGCCGGAGGAGCTTTTGGCGGACCCGGGGCGGCTTCCCCGGCGGGAGGATGCCGCCTATGTGGCCCTGATGGGGCTGGGCGCTTATGTCCTGGACCACCTGACCCCGGAGAACTGGAACCGGGCCTGGAAGGTGCTCAAGCGGGCGGCGGAGGAGGGCCGGGCGGACCTGGCGGCCCGCGCCGCCGAGGCTTTAGTAAGGGGCTACAGGGAAGCTGACGACAGTAAACGCATGGGTTTGATGCTCCCAAGGGAGGAGGTTCGGGCCTTTCGGGACCTTCTCCAACTGGTTGAGCGCATGGAGGGTGCCAGGTCTTAAGTGGGGGTCAGATGGGCAAGGGCACGTTTCGCGTGGACGCTACCGGGGGTTCCTTTGAGCGACTCCGGGCGGCGCGGGTTGTCTTGGCCCAGCGCTTTCCCTACCTTGCGTCGGTTCTATTCCAGGTGCGGTTGGTGGAAACGGAGGCGGTGGCCACCATGGCGGTGGATGACCGACTACGGGTTTATACCAACTCTACGACGAGGTGACACATAAAGCCTCTTGAATCCAAGGCCAAAAGCAAAGCCGCTTGACCCTAGTTGGATCAGCCGCAAGCTGGGTGAGGAACTCCTCGGCAGCCAGGCGTTTGTGT
>NZ_QWKZ01000127.1 GCF_003574085.1 Meiothermus luteus
GGGGGTGCCTGGGAGGGGGTGGAGGAGTGCGAAACCCACCAGGCCCCAAGGGCCAGCAGAAGGGCCAGCGGAAGCAGCCAGAACCACCCGAAGGTTCGCGGAGGGGGAGAAGGGGTTCCGGTCGGCTCAGCGGGTGCGCTGCTGGGGTAGAGGGCCAGTAGGGGGGCCGGCTCGAGCCCCAGGAGCTGGGCGTAGCGCTTTAGGTAGCCTCGAGCCAAAGCGGGCTCCGGCAGCTCATCAAAGCGGCACTCCTCCAGGGCCTCCAGCACCGCCCGGCGTACCCTAAGTGCCTCGGCCGCTTCCGCAAGCTCCAGTCCCTTGCTTTCCCGGGCCTCCTTTAGCCGCCTGCCCAGCTCGCACATTTCCCCCATTCTACGCCACTGGCTGAGAGCGGCCTCAGAGTTAACGCCTTGAGGGCCCTCCACCTTGGCTCAAGGCCCGGGCAATCTCCGCCGCCAGGCGGGCATTCTCCTGCAGGAGCCGGAGGTTGGCGGCGTCGGTCTGGCCTCCGCTCAGCTCGGAAATCCGCCGCAGGAGGAAGGGGGTCAGGGCCCTGCTGGTTATCCCGGTCCGGGCAGCCTCCTGGGTGGCCTGTTCCACCCAGCGCTGGACCTGCTCAAAGGGCAGGCCTTGGGAGATGGGGTTGAGCACCAAGGTAGCCCCCGGAAGCCCCAGCCCTCGGGCCGCCTGGAAGGCTTGGGCGGCCTCCTCGGGGGTTTCCACGCGAGCGGGCAGGGGGTAGGGGCTTTTGGGGCTGTGGAAGGCGGGCAGGTGGTCCGTGCGATAACCGAGCAGGGCCACCCCAAAGGTCTCCAACCGCTCCAGGGTGGCCGCCAGGTTGAGGATGCTTTTGGGGCCGGCTGAGACCACCAGAATGGGGGTGCGGGAGAGCTCGAGTAGGTCCGCCGACTCGTCGTAGGGGTGGGGGTGTACCCCCCCGATGCCCCCGGTGGCGAAGACCGATATACCCGCCTTATGGGCCAAAAAGGCTGTGGCAGCCACGGTGGTTCCGGCCCACTTCCCTTGGGCAAGAAGGGCCCCTAGGTTCCACAGACTGGCCTTTTCAGCACCCTCGTCTTTGGCGAGGGCCTCTAGCTCTTCCGGCTCCAGCCCCACCGCCACCTGGCCTTTGACCACGGCGATGGTGGCGGGGACCGCTCCAGCCTCCCGGACAATGGCCTCGAGGGTCTGGGCCAGCTCCAGGTTGGTGGGGCGGGGCAGCCCATGGGTGATGACGGTGGACTCTAGGGCCACCACCGGCTTTCGGCTTTGTAGGGCCTTGGCTACCTCAGGGTGTAGACGCATGGTTCCCAGAATACGTGGGGGCGGGGGGATTTGTCTTCTTCCCTCCTCCTAGGCGCTTTGATTGGCTTTTCATGGGGGTTTTCCTAGATTTTGCTCAGATTTTTGCTCTAGACTGAAGAGCGTGTGGTTTTTGCGCTGGGTGCCGCTGTTTTTGCTCCTCCTGCTGGTGGGGCTCCCAGCGTTTCCACCCCTCATCACCTACGCCCTTCAAGAGGGCCTCAAAGCGGCGGGCTTCCAGGCCACCTGGCGCGCTGCGGGGGGGTACCTGCTCGCGGGCTTTGAGCTGAGGGAGGTTCGGTTGGAGGGCAAGGGCCTCAGGCTCGAGGTCGGCCGTCTGCAGCTGGGCTACAACCTGCTTGGCCTGAGACGAAAAGAGCTGCCTTTGCGCATCTGGGCCGAGGAGGGGGACCTGCACCTTTCTTGGGAGGCCCTCCTCCCCCAGGAGGCTGGGCCCGCTCCCTCACCCTTTTTCAGGCTGCGGATAGACGAACTGGTCCTCAACCGGGTAAGCGTGTGGCTGGAAGAGGGAAAAGAGCTTCCCTTGCCTCCCCTGCGGGCGGTCGTGCGGGGCTCGGGGCCATACCAGGTGGCCCTGACCCTCCCGGAGGGGCGCTTGGCGGCCACGGTTTACCGCACCGGGCGAGAGCTGGAGGCCTGGCGGATCGAAGCCCGGGGCGACCTGCGGGCTGTGCGGTACTGGTTTAGCGGCCTGGAGTCGGGGGAGGTAGAGGGAAGCTGGGTGGTGGGCCCCCAGGTAAAAAACGGTGTTCTGGGGAAGAATCGGATCAAGAACGCCACCGTCCGCCTGGTGGGCTTTACCCTGAGCCAGATTTATGGCGAGGCCGATTTTGACGGGCAGGTGGTGACGGCCAACCTGGTGGGCCGGGGCCTTGACGGGCCCCTGCGGGGTTCGGCCACGGTGGACCTGCCCCGCCAGGAGTACCGCTTCCGAGTGGAGGGTCGGCCCACCCTTCCCGCCCTGGCCCGGCACTTTGGCCTGAGGCTGCCTGTGGAGGGAGGTGGGCCTCTGGTGCTGGAGGGGTGGGGCTGGCAGAAGTTGGTGCTCAATGGTCGCTACAGCGGGGAGGGTCGTCTTTTGGGCGAACCCCTGACCTACGAGGGAACCCTGGCCTTTGACCAGAGTTTTCGTTTGGACGCTGTGGTGGATGGGGCCCTGTTTGACCGCACCTTCCAAGCCCGGGTGGCCCTACGGGACAACGACGCCTACACCGTGACCCTGCAGGACGCCTACCGGAGCAACCTGCGCCTTTGGGGCAAGGGGGCCCGGCTGGAGGGTCAGGGGGTCTTGGTCTGGCCCCGCCCTCTTCTGGGCGAGGCCGGGCTGCGCTTCTCGGCCCAGGGAGGGCGCTGGACCCTTTCGGTGGACTCGGAGGGGGTGGGCCTGCCCCTGGCCCGGCCGTTTAGCCTCTCGGGGCGGTTGGAGGGGGAGGGCCCTCGGGTTGGTGGGCGGTTGGGGGTGCTCGAGCTGCGAGGTTCCTGGGACGACCTGGACCTGCAGCTGGGTGGCCTCGAGCTCCTCGTGGGTCGCCTGAGCGGTTCGGGCCGCCTCAGGGCGGGCCGGCTCAGCGCTGACTTGGACTACGACTCCCCCTACACCCGCTTTCCCATCGCCCTGCAGCAAGAGGGCTCGGCTTGGCGGATTTCCAACCGGTACGCGGAAGGGGCCTACGCCGGGGGGGTTTTCAGCCTGCGGGTGCGGGAGCTGCCCATTGTGGCCCTGGAGGCCTTTCGGCTCTCTGCCGACCTGCGCTATGGCGGCGGCCGGCTTTCCGGGAGCTGGGGCCTTAGCAGCGAGCGGGTGCAGGTGGAGGGCGAGTTCTTTGACCTAGCCACCCGTTACCGAGGGGTGGTGCAGACCCCCCTGCGCCCGCTCAGGCTGGAGGGCAGCGCGGATGCGCGGGGCTTGCAGGCCCGGCTCGAGACCCTGCGCGTTCGCGCCGATGGGCAGGGTCTCCAGGTTGAAGGGCCCCTCCAGCTTACCCCCCAGATACGCCTCGAAGCCGGCCTGGGCCTGGGGGCGAGGGGCTACACGGGGGAGGTGCGCTTTGACTCGCCCTGGCTCGAGGGGAGGCTGGAGGGCCGAGGCGAGGAGCTTTGGTTAAGCACAGGGGGCTATGCCCAGCTTTCGGGCCCGCTTTGGCCCACCCCCAACCTCACCGGGCGGCTTACCCTACCCTCGGTGGGTGGCGTGAGGGTGGAGGAGGTTCCCCTTTGGGTGAGCCGCAGCGAGCTGCGCTGGCCACAAGGACGGGTCCTATTTCGGCCAGGGCTACCCTTTGAAGGCACGCTTTCCTTGCGCGTAGGCGGGCAGCCCGCCCACCTATGGGGCCGGGGGAACCTCGAGGGGGGCCGGCTGGAGCTCACCACCCCTTACGGCCGGCTCGAGGGTGAGGGGAGCTGGAAGCACCTCGGGCTGCAGGGCCGCCTGGCCTACGCGGGGTACCAGGGGGAGTTGTGGGGCCAGCTTGACCTCTTCCGCTTGGCCTACCAAGGGCGCTTGCGGGTTCCAAGGCTGGAGGGCGAGCTGGAGTTCCGCGGTCAAGGGGCCAGCCTGACCTACGCTGCCCAGCTCCAAAACGGCCGCCTACGGGTGGCGGGGAATTACCGGCCGGCCCCAGAGCCGCTTGAGGGGCTGCGGCTCCGCTTGGTCGCCGCAGACTACAGCCTGGAGCCTTGGGGCCTCCCAGGGCGCTTGCGGGGAAGCTGGTCGGAGCGGGGTGGGCAGTTGACCCTGGATACCCCTTACGGCCAGGCCCGGTTCAGCGGCGCCCGCTTGCTGGGACCGGTGCGCGCCCAACTGGAGAGCCCCTACGCCCGGTTGCAGGGCTGGGCTAGCCTGAAGAGCCTAGACCTGCGGGGTAGCCTCCAGCTGCCCTACCTACGGGGTACGCTGGTGGTCTATGGCCCTTGGGAAAACCTGGCCGCCCAGGGGCAGGGCACCTATCGGCTGCCCTACCTGGAGTCCCTGTCCTGGCACTTTGAGGCTGATGTGCTGGAGCAGACTTGGCGTCTGGAGGGGCCTTTGGCCCTTTCGGGGCGCGGGCTGGCCTATCGGGGACGGGTGAACTGGCCCTACCGCTGGCAGGGGCGCAGCGGGGTGGTGGAGGGGGAGCTTGTGGGGGAGGCCTTGGAGCTGCGGGGTGAGCTGCGCACCACCTACGCTGACCTGCCCCTGCAGGCCCGGCTGGAAGCCCACGGGCCAGACCTGAGCCGGCTGCGGGCTACTCTGAGCCTGCCCGAGGGGCGGGTGGAGGTGGAGGGGCTTAGGGCCTACCTTGACCTGGAGACAAGGCCCCTGGCCCAGGTGTTCGCTGCTGATCTGCAAGGGCGGCTGCGGGGCTGGCTGGACCTGGAGGGCCGGGGTGAGCTGGAGGGGCGTTTGCGGGCCTATGGCCAGGAGGTTCAGGTGGACTACAAAGACCACTCCCTCTCGGCTTTTTTGCCCCAGCACCAGGCCGGGGTGGTGGTGGAGCTCGAGCCCGGCCGGCCGGTCTACCTATTGGGTACGGGTAACCTGGAGGGGGGGCTCACCCTGGGGGAGCGGCTAGAAGGCCGGTTGGCCTACAGGGGGCCGGGCTTAGAGGCGGAGGCCCAGCTCGGGGGGACCCGGCAGCGCCCGCAGGTTGGGCTGGAGCTCCACACCCTTTGGGCCAGCCTGCGCGCGAACGGGGTCTATGCCCTTTCCCAGCGGCGGGGCCAGGCCGAGCTGGAGCTGGAGGGGCCCTATGCCCAGGCCCGCCTCTCCTTGTACAGCCTGGGCAGCCGGTACCAGGCCAGCGGGCGGCTGGCGAGCCTGCGCTACCTCGAGCAAAGCGGCCCCTTGCGGGTTTTTGGAGAGGGAGCGGACTGGACGGCGGTCTGGGAGGCCCCCCTGCGGCTGGAGGCCGAAGGGCAGGGGGCCACGCTGAAGCGGGCAGGGCTTTCTGGGCAGGGCCAGGTGGAGACGTTGGGCCGCCGGTTTGCCCTGGCGGGCCGGATGACCCTCCTGGAGGGTTCCTTGGAGGGGCGAGTGCGGCTTCGGGGGGAACAGGTGGACCTGGTCCTGTTGGGGCAGGGAGCCCGGGTTGTGGCCCAGGGGCGTGCCTACGGGGCTTCTGTGGAGGTTTTTGCTGGTCTGGACGGCGCGCTTGGGGGCGGTCTGGCCTACCGGCAGGGCCTGGGGATGGCCGTCCTCGAGCTTCAGGCGGGGCTTAGCGGAAGCCTAAGCCGTCCCGAGCTGAAGGGCCAGGGGAAGCTTGCCGGCCGAGGCGCCGAGGTCGCCCTTAGGTTCGGCTATCAGGGGGAGTTCTGGGCGGAGGCCCAAGGGGCCGGGCTCTCCGCCCGTTTCGAGAACCGCCACCTCCGGGTGGCCCTTGACGGCAGTCTGGAACCTTTTTTGGGACTGCCTCTCCACCTGGTGGCCCAGGGGGAGGGGCCTTGGGAGGCGCTCGAGCTGCCCCTGCGGCTCACCGGCCCCAACCTTTTGGCCGAGGGAAGCCTCCGGCCGGCCCGGCTGGAGGCCCGGTTGTCCGGGCGCTACGAGCGGCAGCGGTTTGAAGCCTTCTACGACGGACAGGTGCGGCTGCGGCTCGAGGGGCCCTACGCCACCGGCCTGGTGCGCTGGGCGGCGGAGGCACCCAGCGGTTTGGTCAGCCTGGATCTCCCGGTGCTGGGGGGGCGCTGGACGGGCCGGGCCAATCTGGAAGAGGGGCAGGTGTGGTTGGAGGGCCGCGAGGGCTGGCAGGGCCGCCTCCAGCTCCGGCTCCGCGAGGGCTGGTCCCAGCCGGGCCGCTGGGTTTTGGAGGCTCAGGCCCGGGGGCCTTGGTCGGGCCCGGCCGCTTTGGCCCTGGAGGGCCGGTTTGAGCTGGACGCCGCGCCCCTGGCTCTGCGGGGCAGGGGCGTGGTGTGGATGCCGGAG
>NZ_QWKZ01000128.1 GCF_003574085.1 Meiothermus luteus
GTGGTGGGGGCCTTGGTGGTGGCCAACGCCTACGGTCGGGTCCACGACCCGAAGAGCGGCGAGCTTTACGCGCGTTACCTAGAGGTCGCGGGCGAATTCCGGCTCAAGCGTCCCCCGCAGCCCCTCACCCCTCCGGACCATACCGAAGCGCCCCTTTCCCCTTTTCCAAGGCAGACCGTGATTGGCTGTGTGGCCGTCAACGCCCGTTTGAGCAAGGCCCAGGCCCAGCGAGTTGCCCGGATGGCCCACGACGGAATTGCTCGAGCCATCCAGCCCGCCCACACCCTCTTTGACGGGGACACCCTTTTCTGCTTGGCCACCGGGGGTGAGCCCGTGCAGAGCCCTGCCGAGCTGAGCCTTTTGGGCGCGGTGGCCGCCGATGTGGTGGCCCGGGCCATTGTCCACGGGGTGCTGCACGCCCGCTCGGCGGGGGGCCTGGTCTCCTACCGCGCGCTCTACGAGGGGGCGGATGAGTAGCTACGGGCTGGCCCTAAAGGCTGCTGGGGCGGTGGATGCTGAGGAGCTGGTGCGGCTTACCCAGGCCCTGGTACGCATCCAGAGCTACTACCCAGGCCCCGGGGAGGCCCCGGTGGTGGCCTATTTGGAGCCCTACCTGCGCGCGCGGGGTTTTCGGACCATGGTCCAAGAGGTGGCCCCGGGGAGGCCCAACCTCATCGCTGACTTGGGCGAGGGCCCGGGGGGGCTAATCTTAGAGGGCCACGCCGACGTGGTGACCCACGGCGATCTTTCCCAGTGGAGCTTTCCCCCTTACGAGGGGCGCGTCGTGGGGGGGCGCATCTATGGGCGAGGGGCCTGCGACATGAAGGGGGGGCTGGCTGCGGCGGTTGTGGCCGCCCAGGCCGTGCGGCGGGTTTTGGGGGAGCCTGGGCGAACCCTTCGCCTCTGCATCGTCTGCGACGAGGAAGGGCTGATGAGTGGCATCAAGGCCTTTATCCGGGCTGGCTACGCCCAGGGCTTTAGAGGGGCCATCGTGTGTGAGCCGGAAGAGAACCGGGTTTGTTTGTGGCAGAAGGGGGCCATGCGGGTCTGGGTGGAGTTTGAAGGCCGGATGGCCCATGGGGCCATGCCCTACGCAGGGGTCAACCCGATTCCCTCAGCCTCGAGGTTTGTGCTGGCCCTGCAGGGGCTGCAAAGGGCTCTACAGGCCGAAAGCCGGCACCCCCACCTGGGCCTGCCCTGGATTACCCCTACGGTCTTTGAGGCCCGGGCCGGGGAAGGCCAGTTCAACGTCATACCGGGCCGGCTCCGGCTGGGGTTGGATGTTCGCACCAACCCCGACCAGGCCCACGCGGAGCTTCGCCGCCGCATGGAGGGGTTGTTGCAGGAGAGCCTCGAGCCGGGGGTTCAGGCCCGCCTCGAGGTCTTTGAGGACCGGCCAGCCACGCAGACCCCCCGGGAGGCCGAGGTGGTGCGGGCGGTGGAGGAAAGCCTGGGGCTTCTGAGGCTGCCCCTGCGCTATGGGGGGGTCCCAGGGGCCACCGATGGGACCTTCCTCTCGGCCTGGGCCGGCCTGCCCGTGGTGGTTCTGGGTCCCGGGGGCCAGACCGTGCCCCACCAGGCCGACGAGTTCGTGGAGGTGGAGGAACTGGTTGCGGCGGCCCGGATTTATGCGGCGGCAAGTGTCCTGATGCTTTGGCCGTAAACTGGGGTGGATGGGCTGGCTCAGTTTTGACCTGGACGGCACCCTGGCCGACTGGCCCTTTCGCCGGGTGGCCCGGCCCTGGCTGGAACCCTTTTTGGCCGAGCCCAGGGTTCGCCACGCCCTGCGGGAGGAGTACCTGCGAAGGCTGGCTGAGGGCAGCCCGGCGGCCTTTGACTGGGGCGACATCCAGCGTGCTGTGGCGGAGAGGCTGAGGCTGGAGCGGCCCTTCCCGGATTTGGAGAGGCTTTTGGGCGAGGTGGAGCTCGAGCCCACCCTGCTCTACCCTGAGGCGCTTCCCGCGGTGCACGCCGTGCGGGCCTTGGGCCACCGCATCGCCGTGGCCACCAACGGTCTGGCCCGCTACCAGCGGGTCCTGTTGGACCGGCTTGGCCTACCCTACGACCGGTTGCTGGCCCCCGACCTCACCCAGACCATCAAGCCCCACCCGTCGTTCTGGTCCTCTTTGGACGGGGCTGCTGTGCCGCTGGTCCACGTGGGCGATCTGTTAAGCCAGGATGTCTGGGGGGCCCAACAGGCTGGGATTTTGGCGGTCTGGCTGTGGCGGCAGATGCCTCCCGACTGGCGAAGAACCCCCGTTTTTGAACGCCCCCAGAGGCCCGACCTGGAGGAGGTGGTCGCGGCCCGGCTACAAAGCGAACTGGAGGAGCACGCTTTGGCCCCTCACCTGAGGCCCCCGCGCCCGCCCAGGCCCGATTACGTGGTGGCCGATTTGTGGGAGCTGGTTGAGCTTTTGGGGCTGGGGGTTTGACGGGTAGATGAACCCCCTTCCCACTGGGGCGCAGCTTACACTGAGGCGGTATGGATTCCCACCCGCAAACCAACTGGAACGCCGAGCCGTTGCAAGGGACCCAGGCAGCTCAGCCCCCCGCAGGGCCCCAGACCTATCGGTTGGAGTTTCGGGGCCGCGCGGAGGAGTTCTTCCGCATATGGATTGTCAACATCGTGCTGAGCGTACTAACCCTGGGGGTCTATTACGCCTGGGCCAAGGTGCGGGCCCGGCGCTACCTCTACGCCAACACCTACCTGGCGGGCCACCCCTTTGAGTACCTGGCAGAGCCCCTGCCCATCCTGCGCGGCAACCTGGTGGTGGCCGCCGGCCTAGGGCTTTACTACTTCGCCAACAACCTCTACCCGGAGCTTGGCTTTCTGGTGGTGGCGGGAGGGTTCGCCCTGCTCCCTTGGGTCATCCACCAGACCCTGCGCTTCACCGCCCACAACTCGGCCTACCGGGGCATCCGCTTCGGTTTTCAGGGCAGTCTGCGGGAGGCCTACTTCCAGTACTTCTGGCTGGGCCTCCTCGCCTTTATCACCCTCGGCCTGGCCACCCCCTATGTCCGCTTCCGCCAGCGGCAGTACATCTACAACCACATCGCCTACGGCGCCACCCGCTCCCGTTTTACCGGGCAGCTAGGGTTCTTTTGGTCGGTTTACCTTAAGGCGGTGGGCCTGGCGCTGCTCCTTTACCTTGGGGTGGGCTTGCTGGCCGTGCTGGTCTTTGGGGCGGGAGCGGTTCTCGTCCCACTTCCTGGCGCCGACCTGCTGGCCCTCTTGGCCGTCCTGGCGCTTAGCCTGCTGGCCCTTTCAGCCTTGGTGGTTGTCCAGCAGTACCTTTACGTCAGGCTGACCAACCACACCTGGAACCACACCACCTTGGGGCCGCTGCGCCTCCGGGCCCGCTTGCGGGTCCGCGACCTGACCTGGATTAGCCTCACCAACCTGCTGGCCGTTGTCCTCACCTTGGGGCTGGCCATTCCCTGGGCCAAGGTGCGCTACCTGCGGCATGTGCTGGAACACTTGTTGCTCCAAAGCGAGGCCGAGTTGGATGACCTCGTAGCCGCTGGGGGGCCGGATCGGGTGGCTAGCCTGGGCGAGGCCGCTACGGATATTCTGGGCCTGGAGATAGGTCTTTAGGGGCCCTTTTATGGAAATTTTCTTCTGGGCTACCTACTTTGACGGAAAAAGCGCCCGGGCCCGCTCGGTAGAGGTGCTCTACGACGGGCGGCGGCTGCGGGTGAAGGGGGAGGGGGTGGCCCTGGAACCCTACCTGGAGGAGTGCCGCATTGTTCCACCCTTGGGGAGAACCCGGCGGGTAGTGGTGCTGCCGGATGGGGGGCGGCTGGAAACCGACAACCAGGAGGCCATCCGTCGGCTGGAGCGGGAGGCCGGGAGAAACCCCGGGCAGCGCCTGGTGGACGCGCTTGAGCGTCGCTGGCCGTGGGTGCTGGCCTCGCTGGTGGCCCTGTTGGTGTTTAGCTGGGCTTTTTTGCACTGGGGTCTGCCCGCTGCGGCCCAGCAGGCTGCCCTCCTCACCCCCATAAGCGTGGCCGAGACCATCAGCGAGCAGGCGCTAAAGCTTCTGGACGACCAGTTTTTGGCCCCTTCCCGGCTCAGTCCCGGGCGGCGCCAGGAGCTGGAGGCCCTTTTCCAGGAGGTGGTGGGGGAGATGGGGGGAAGCTACCCCTACCGCTTGGAATTCCGAGCCGGCCCGCAGCTTGGCCCCAACGCCCTGGCCCTCCCCTCAGGGGTGGTGGTGCTGACCGATGAGCTGGTGGCCCTGGCCCAGGACAACCGCGAGATAGAGGGGGTGCTGGCCCACGAGGTGGCCCACATCTTGCACCGCCATAGCCTGCGCCAACTCTACCAAGGGGCAGGGCTTTACGTGCTGGTCGCGCTGGCCTTGGGGGATGTAGCCTCTGCCACCTCGTTGGCGGTTGGCCTGCCCCTCCTTCTCATCCAGTATGGGTATAGCCGGGCCTATGAGTTTGAAGCCGATGCCACCGCTGGGGCTTACCTGATGAGGCGCTACGGCACCACTGCGCCTCTTCAGGCCATGCTGCTGCGCTTGGAGAGCCTCTCCGCCAAGGCCCACCCACCCAGCTACCTCTCCACCCATCCGGCCACCCTCGAGCGGGTGGAGCGCCTGCAGCGCCTTGAGCAAGGCGGGCCTTAGTAGCCCAGCCCGAAGAGGACATGCAGGGTTCTGAAGAACCCCTCGGCGTAGCCCTGTGCGATCTGCAGCCGGCTTTGGCTCAGGGTGAGCTTGGCCTCGAGCAGCGCGGCAGGCAGGCCGGGAAACTCCACCCCCAGGGCGAGCTGCCCTCCAATTCCCCCCAGGTGGTAGAAACGGGGGTCGCCGTCCACACCCCAGGCCTGGTTGCGCACCTCTGTTTCTGGGTGGGGAACCACCACCCCCAGCCCCAGCCGCGGGACCAGCCGAAGCCCTCCCAGCCCTTCCCCATAGGCCAGGTTAAGGAGAAGGTAGTTGAAGCCGTCGGTCGCGTTGAGCTGTTGCACGACCTCACCGCCGGGTCCCCCTAGCCAGTAGAGTTTTTGGTGCACAAGCTCCAGCTCGTAGCGCAGGCCGGTGGGGCTACCCACCCACAGCCGGGCGGCGTAGTAGGGGAAAGGCTCAAGGTCCCGCCCCTCGAACCGGGCTCCCTCCACATAGACCTCCGGGTAACCCCGCTGAACCACCCGCAGTTCCACCGGGGCGTTGAAGGTGAGCCCAATGGCCACTTGAAGACCCCAGCCCTGGGCTGTGGCTATTCCCGTTCCTACCAACAGGGCAATAAGGGTGCGCATGCCTTACCCTAGAGCCGGCCTGTGAGGGAAGGCTTAAAACAAAAACCGCGGCTTTTGCCGCTTATGATTTTAGAATATCACGGTATACGCTATACGTCAAGCCTATGCACCGCTGGGCCGTTGCAAGGAGGGAGAAGCCGGGTGTAAGCTGGCGATGAAGGAGGAAAGTGTGTCCTGGATTGTGGCTATCCTGGTGGGGGCCCTTATTGGTTGGATGGCTAGCCGGGTTATGGGAACAGACGCCCAGCAGGGGGCCTTGGCCAACATCGTGGTGGGGATCGCGGGCTCCTTGCTGGCCAAGTGGCTTTTTGCCGACGTTTTGGGTATCGGCGGGGCGGCCTCTGCCGGCTCTTTGAGCCTAGGCGGTGTGCTTTGGGGGTTGGTGGGGGCGGTGCTGCTCATCTGGGTGGCTCGAGCCCTAGGTCTTTTCCGTCGGTGAAGAAGGGCCTGCACGGGCGGGGGCTTGCCTTGTCAACCTACAAAAAGTATTTTGGTTGACGTGCTGCCCCTGCTGGACCACCTGAGCGAGCGCTACCAGAGCGGCCCGGCGCTGGCGCAAAGGTTGGGGGTGAGCCGCACGGCCGTTTGGAAGCAGGCTGCGGCGCTGCGGGCGCAGGGCTATCCGCTAGAGACACAGCAGGGCCGGGGATACCGCCTGGCCCCGGGTAGCCCCACCCCACGAGCCCTAGAAGCTCTCCGAGAAGGCCGCTTCGGAGCCTTTTACGCCTACTTGGGCACGGTGGAGAGCACCCAGGAGGTGCTCAGGAGCTGGGCCCTGGATGGGGCCGAGGAGGGGGCGGTGGTGCTGGCGGAGCGCCAGCACCACCGCCCCCTCC
>NZ_QWKZ01000129.1 GCF_003574085.1 Meiothermus luteus
GCCCGGCGCTGGTGGCTTTGGCTGGGGGTGGGGGTGCTCTTGTACTGGTGGCTGGGGCGTTCGCCCTAGGGTTCAGACCCGGATAAACTCGGCCACTTGAGGGTTTCGCCGCAGCTTGTCCAGCTCTTCTGGACTGGGAAGCTCGGGGCGGTCCCGCTGGGCGTTGACCAGGCACAAAAAGCCCAACGGCTCGTCCTCGGCCGCGCGGAATTGGTGCCAGGTGAGGGGGGGCACCGTGATTAGGTCAAAAAGCCCGATGGAGTGCACCTCCTCGCCCACCAAGCAGGCCCCCCGGCCCCGGATGACCATCACCGCGTGGGCGTGCTGGTGGCGCTCCAAGGTGGTATGCCCCCGGGCGCCACCTCAAAGTAGCGCCACTCCGCGGCCAGGTGAGGGTCCCGGAAGAGCACCTGTCGGGTGACCCCGCGGAAAGGAACGGCTCCCTCGGCCTTGTAGGCCAGCACCTCCACATCCTCCCAGGTGTACCCCCGGGCTGCCCGCTTGGTCTTGGGTCGAGCCTTCACCATCCCGGTTATTCTACGCTGCTGCGGGCCACTTTGCGGACAAACGCCTGGGTTCGCTCCAAAAGCCTGTCCCCCGCAGCCAGAAGATCGCCGCCGATGAGGAGCATGCAGTCGGGGCCGTAAAACCCCACTATCTCCTCGGTGCGCTCTACCCGCATGCCCCCGGCGGGCGTTGGTAGGGTGGGCCGCAGGGCGCCCCAGGGCTGGGTGAGGTTTCGGGCGATCTGGGCACAGGTGTCCTCGCTGTAGGCGAAGCGGCCTCCATGATGTGGGAATATGCAGGCGTCGGCTCCCAGCAGCCGGAAAAACCGGCCCGGCAGAAGGGGAGGGGCTATACGGGCACCTGCGAAAGCCGGATGGGCCAGCACGGCCATCCCCAGCTCCTGCACAAGCTCATAAAAGGTCGGAAGCCCCAGAATCATCGGGGCTACCATCACCACCTGGATGCCCTCCTCACGGGCGATCCACAGGGCCTGGGCAAGTCCCTTAGGACCCCCCAGGAGCATGGGGGCGTACAGGGTATTCCTCCCGGTTTCGGCGTTGGCCCTTTGGATGGCCCGCTGGATCAGGGGCACCCGTTCGGCGAAGGGGGCGTAGCGCTGCTGGCCTAGGTTGTGGTCGTCCTTGACGATGTCAATCCCCCCTAGGGCGAAGGTGTAGGCCAGCCCGGCAAGCTGGGTGGGGGAGAGGCCCTGGGGCTTGAGGGCGGTGCAGGTGAGGGGGCGGCCATAGACCCCGGTGAGCCGGCGTAGCCCGGGAAGGCCTAGACGGGGCCCTGAAAAAGCCGCGACCAGCTCTGGGGGAAAATCCACCTCCAGGAGCTCTACGTCTTCCTGTAAGGAGCAGTTGCCAAACAAGGCGTTGAGCAGCCCAGCCGCCTCAAAGCCGCTGTTTTCCGCGTTTATCCGCAGCACCACCCGGTAATCCCCCGGGCCCGTTTCCCAGATGGCCTCCACCCTGGCCAGCACCTCCTCCAAAATCCAGGCCTCGGACACCGCGCTGGGGGGCGTCTCGAGGCTTTGCTCAACGGCCAAGGCCTGGGCCCGGGCCTCAACTTGGTCGGGGGTGGAGCGAAGGCGGTAGGTGGCGTTTATCCAAGGCATCGCCCAGGATTCTAAACAAAAAACCCCGCGTTCCCGCGGGGCAGCTTAGGAAGGCGCTCAGAGCGCTTGGCCGTTGTAGGTCGCGGTTATGTTGTTGCAGCTGTTGTAGACGATCGCTAATTGGTTGCCCCGGCTATCCCTGAGAACGACACGACCGCCTACGAAACTGACCCTGCAGCTTTGGGCGTACCTCAGGTTGGCGGCGTCTATTGTTAACCGATAGTAGCGGTTCGGGATGCGGTACTCCAGGTTCCCACTGTAGTTGAGGGTGCCCCCTAAGAATGGATTTTCGTCGCTGTCGGGTGTGTAGCTTAGGGTATAGTTGTGGCGCTGGCTGTAGGTTTTGCCCTGTTTGTAGACCTCGAAATAGAAGTTATAGCCAATGTCGTAGCCAGGGTTTTTCTGGGTGAGGTCCAAGTCTAGGTCTAGCTTGATTCGTACCTCGCTCGGGGTGCCTGGGTAGAGCGTTAGCTCATACTGGTCGGTTTGCAGCACGTAACCGCTTTTGGGGTTGCGGTCGTCTTTATCCTGCAACCTCAGCCTGAAGTTGAAGCTGCCGGCGGTTTCTTGGCAGTCCAGGGTGAAGCTGGCCTGGGCGGGGATGCCGTCTTGATCCTGGTCTGGAGGGTTGGTGGGGGAGACGTTGACCCCACACTGGGCGTCCTGTGGGTTGAGGTTCGAGGCCTGAACTAGGGCAGCCACGGAGCTAGGAAGGGCTTGACCGCCGATGGTAGTCAGATTGCTTGGATTCCCCAATGCTGCCAGCAGATACTTATTAGAATCTACAAAGGAGGTTTTGAGTTCTCTGGCATCCTCGTGGCTCAGGGGCTCGTTTGTGGCCTGCTCACCGCAGCTTGCCAACAAGACCGAAAGACTCACAACCGCGAAAAATCGAAAAAGGCTCCTGCCCATAAACGAATCTCCCATAGGCCAAAAAGGCCAACGTGGAGAATCATAGCCCAACATCGCTTTTTAGGCTTCTAAGGAACGTAACATTAAGACTAAATAAACCCCACCTTTTAGGGTGGGGTAGGTTGGATGGAGCGGGAGACGGGACTTGAACCCGCGACCCCAACCTTGGCAAGGTTGTGCTCTACCAACTGAGCTACTCCCGCGAAAGGAAAAACCTCTGCACCGCCCTACTCTCCCAGGCCCCTTCGGGCCCAGTACCATCGGCGCAGGCACGTTTCACTTCCGTGTTCGGAATGGGAACGGGTGGTTCCATGCCGCTATTGGCACAGAGGTATCTGGTGTTCTGGCTTTCAAAAATGGACCATGGGGCGGTAGGAAGCAGGTATGAGTGCATAAGAGGTCAAGACCTCGGACGATTCGCACGGGTCGGCTCAGCGCATCGCTGCGCGTACACCCCCCGCCGATCCACCCGGTATTCTCCCGGGGTCCTTACCGGATTTACTCCGTGAGAAGGCTCATCTTGGGGCGAGTTTCCCGCTTAGATGCTTTCAGCGGTTATCTCTCCCGCACTTGGCTACCCGGCTTATGCCCTTGGAAGAACAGCCGGAAAACCAGCGGTGCGTCCACTCCGGTCCTCTCGTACTAGGAGCAGCCCCCCTCAACCTTCTTGCGCTCGTGACGGATAGAGACCGAACTGTCTCACGACGTTCTGAACCCAGCTCGCGTGCCGCTTTAATGGGCGAACAGCCCAACCCTTGGGACCTTCTTCAGCCCCAGGATGCGACGAGCCGACATCGAGGTGCCAAACCTCCCCGCCGCTATGGACGCTCGGGGGAGATCAGCCTGTTATCCCCGGGGTAACTTTTATCCGTTGATCTATGGCCCTTCCACACGGAACCACAGGTTCACTAGGCCCGGCTTTCGCCCCTGCTCGGCTTGCAGGCCTCACAGTCAAGCTCCCTTCTACCCTTGCGCTCTCCAGTGGGTTTCCGTCCCACCTGAGGGAACCTTTGGGCGCCTCCGTTACCCTTTAGGAGGCGACCGCCCCAGTCAAACTGCCCGTCAAACCCTGTCCCCCCGGAACCCTTGGCCCCTAGGGGTTAGAAATCCAGACGTCCCAGGGTGGTATCTCACCGGCGCCTCCACCGAAGCCAAAGCCCCGGCTTCATAGGCTCCCACCTATCCTGCGCAGGAACGGCCGAATCTCAAGGCCAGACTGCAGTAAAGCTCCACGGGGTCTTTTCGTCCTGCCACGAGTAGGCTGCATCTTCACAGCCAGTTCAATTTCACCGGGTCCCTCGCTGAGACAGCGCGCTGATCGTTACGCTTTTCGTGCAGGTCGGAACTTACCCGACAAGGAATTTCGCTACCTTAGGACCGTTATAGTTACGGCCGCCGTTCACTGGGGCTTCGGTTCAGGGCTTGCACCCCTCCCCTTGACCTTCCAGCACCGGGCAAGCGTCGCTCCGTATACTTCCACTTACGTGTTCGCACAGAGCTGAGTTTTTGGTAAACAGTCGCCAGCGCCTATTCACTGCGGCTCCCCAAGGCTCATCACCCTGGGGAGCACCCCTTCTCCCGAAGTTACGGGGCTAGATTGCAAAGTTCCTTAGCGAGGGTTCTCCCGCGCGCCTTGGTGCATTTACACCCGCCCACCTGTGTCGGTCTGCGGTACGGGTACTGCACGGTTGTGCTTAGAGGCTTTTCTCGGCTCCATGGCTTCGGCGAGTTGTCACCTTGCGGCTTCCACACCACGCGCCGGTAACGGGCTACGGATTTGCCTATAGCCCCCTTCGCGCTTCTGTCCGGGCTCGTCCATGGCTCCGGTTCGCCTAGCCTAAAGCGTCCCCCCATCGCACCGCGCAGTAGGACTGGAATATTAACCAGTTGTCCGTCGGCATCCCCTCTCGGGTTATCCTTAGGCCCCGCCTAACCCTACGATGACGACCATCGCGTAGGAAACCTTGGGCTTACGGCGACAGGGATTCCCACCCTGTTTATCGTTACTCATGCCGGCATTCGCACTTCCCATACCTCCACCACCCCTCGCGAAGTGGCTTCCTCGGCATAGGGAACGCTCCTCTACCGCTGCACTGAATAAACCCAGCACAGCCCGCGAATTCGGTGGCGGGTTTGAGCCCCGATCATTTTCAGCGCAGGGCCACTCGACCAGTGAGCTATTACGCACTCTTTAAAGGATGGCTGCTTCTAAGCCAACCTCCTGGCTGTCTCGGCGACCCCACATCTTTTGCCACTTAACCCGCACTTGGGGACCTTATTCGGCGGTCTCGGTTGTTCCCGCGCTTGGACACGGATGTTAGCACTCGTGCCCTCACTCCCGGACTCCACTTCCTACCCTTCAGAGTTTGATAGGGTTTGGTAGGCTGGTAGGCCCCCTAGCCCTGTCAGTGCTTTACAGGCAGGAATCAGCATCCGAGGCTGACCCTAAAGTCATTTCGAGGAGAACCAGCTATCTCCCAGATCGGTTAGCTTTTCACTCCTAACCCCAGCTCATCCGAAGGGTTTGCATCCCCCACCGGTTCGGCCCTCCACGCGGTGTCACCCGCGCTTCAGCCTGGCCAGGACTAGCTCTCTGGGTTTCGGGTCTACGCCATGCAACTCCACGCCCTCTTCGGACTCGGTTTCCCTACGCCTCCGCCTCAACGGCTTAAGCTCGCTGCATAGCGTAAGTCGCCGGCTCATGCTTCAATAGGCACACCACAAGGCCCTAAAGCCCCGTGATTGCTTGTGAGCACACGGTTTCAGGTTCTGTTTCACTCCCCTCCCGGGGTTCTTTTCACCTTTCCCTCACGGTACTGGTCCGCTATCGGTCACCTGGAGTATTTAGCCTTACGCGGTGGGCCGCGTAGATTCACCCATGGCTCCACGAACCACAGGCTACTCGGGTACCGGCCTCTAGCCTCCACCTTTCGCCTACAGGGCTTTCACCTTCTTTGGCAGGCCTTCCCAGGACCCTTCGGCTAGGCTTCCGCTTCGAAAACGCCGGCCCCACAACCCCGGCGTGCACGCACACCGGTTTGGGCTCCTCCCCTTTCGCTCGCCGCTACTCAGGGAATCGATGTCTCTTTCTCCTCCTCTGGGTACTAAGATGTTTCAGTTCCCCAGGTTCCCCCCGCTCTCGCGGTGACCCGTGTTCCCACGGGCCGGGTTCCCCCATTCGGATATCCCGGGATCAACGCTCGCTACCAGCTCCCCCAGGCTTTTCGCAGGTAACCACGTCCTTCATCGGCTCAGGTGCCAGGGCATCCACCGTGTGCCCGCTCTATCTTGACCTCTCCATTCGCTAAGAAGCTCGCCTCCACATAAGAGACCGCTCCCTACCGCCCAGCTTTCATGATCCCCGCGCCATCCTCGCGAAGGCGCAACGAGAAGATTACCAAACACACAAGAAGTTGTCAATATGGTCCACAGCTGACCTCTCATCACTTTTCCCACCCCTGTACCCGTTGCCGCAGAAGACCTGTGAGCGTCCGCACCGCCACACTCCGCAGGGAGGGGGGCCCCTGGGCCAGAAGGAGGCGGGCGAGTCGGAAAAGG
>NZ_QWKZ01000013.1 GCF_003574085.1 Meiothermus luteus
CCCCCCGGGTCCAGACCAGCTCTGGGCGTACATAGCCCACCGGAACCCCACCCTCCCGGGCCTTCTCCAGGGCCTCCGAAAGCTGCCCAACCCACTGGGAAAGCCGAGCCGGCTCCACCTTTCCAGCCAACCAAGCGGCCCGCACCGCACCCACCGGTACCTCGGCCACCCAGGCCCCTTCCAGGCAGTCCACCCAGGGCAGGGCGTGGGGCAAGGCTGGCTGGGGCGGTGCCCCCTCGAGGGGTCGGAAGGCTACCACCTCTATACCGGTGCGGGTGTCCTGGCCCTCGTAAACCTCTATCCCGTTTTCCAGCAGCCCCAGGCGGCCTCGCAGCAGGTAATGCCCCAGGCTTTCCATATGGGGCAGTATAGGCCAACCGGATTAAGCGACTCACAAAGCTCAAACCAGGGCCTCGCGGGCAAAGCCCAAGGCCATAACCCAGCCCAAGCGCTCAAACCCCCGCACCCGCTCAACCGCGGCCCTCGCCCCCTCGGGGGCAAGCTCATCAAGCCGCTCCACCATCATGCCCTTCAGGTCACGCGCCAAGGCCTCCAGCTCAGGCCCCGACCAACGAAGAAGGGCCTGTTGGGCCAGGCTGGGGCCCTCCTCCAAACCCCGCGCGGCCAGCCATCCCCAGGCGTCCAGAAAAATCCGCTGCCGTGCCCAACAGGCCACCACCCCAAGGGCATAAGGCTCCTCCGCCAGGGTCTGCAGATATTCCAGATAGCCCGAGCGCAAGGGGTGTGGAGGCTCTTTAGGAAGCCCTACTTCAGCCAGCCAGTCCAGCTCCTCAACCACAAACCCCAGGGCGTTGACCCAGATTAGCCGGTAGGGCTGGGGTGCCTGGACAAGAAGGCGGGCCTCTAAGGTCAACAGGACCTCCAGAAGGTAGCGCTCCTGGGCCAACCACCGGGCAAAGGCCCACTCCGAAACCCGCCCCTGCCGCAGGAGCTCCAAAAAGGGTGGCCTTTCACCCGGCCCCAACACAACCTTAAGCCTGGGCCTCAGCCCCAAGAAAAGGTGTGCTGAAGGCCCAAATCTGGACTAGGGCCGCAGCAATCCGGAGAAAAGCCCCCCTAAAGCCATAAGCAGCGCCAGCCCCCAAAGCACTTGGGCGGTGCGGCGGTTGGCCGCCCCCTGAAGGGCCATGGCCCAGACCAACAGGCCCAGCAAGGCCGCCCCCAAGGCCAGGGTGAAGAGCAAGGCGGGAAGATGGGCAAAAATAGCTTGGAACATTAAACCCCCAGCATAGCCCTAACCTCAGCGGCCACCCGCTCCTTGGTAAAGCCCAGCTTGGCGTACACGTCGGCGAAAGGGGCACTCGCGCCAAAACGGTCCAGGCCCACCACCCGCGTCGCGTACCGCTCCCAGCCCAGGGGCACCCCGGCCTCCACAGCCAGCACCGGCAGGCCCGGGGGCAAGACAGCCTCGCGGTAGGCCTGGGTCTGCGCCTCAAAGGCTTCCCAGCAAGGGAGCGAAACCACCCGCACAGGAATGCCCTCCTTATGGAGGAGGCCCTGGGCCTCCAGGGCCAGCGCCACCTCTGAACCAGTGGCCACAACGACCGCCCGGGCCCCCTCCGCGTCGGCAATCACATAGCCCCCCCGGGCCACCCCATCTGGCCTCACCCCCTCCAGAACCGGCACCGGCTGGCGGGTAAGGACGAGAGCAGTGGGGCCAGCCGTGCGTTCCAAGGCCACCCTCCAAGCCACCGCGGTCTCCCCCGCATCGGCCGGGCGGATCACCCAAAGGTTGGGAATGGCCCGCAAGCTCATGAGCTGCTCCACCGGCTGATGGGTGGGCCCGTCCTCCCCTACCGCGATGGAGTCGTGGGTGAAAACGAAGATCGTGGGGGTGCCCATTAGGGCCGCGAGGCGGATGGCTGGGCGCATGTAGTCGGAGAATACCAAAAAGGTACCCCCGTAGGGCCTTAGGGCCTTGCTGAGGGCCATGCCGTTCATGATGGCCCCCATGGCGTGCTCCCGCACCCCATAGCGGATGTAGCGGCCCGCCGGGTTGTCGCGGGTGAAGTCCTGCATATCGGGGGTGCGGGTGTTGTTGGAGGGGGTCAGATCGGCCGAGCCGCCCACCAGCTCAGGTAAAAGCGGAACCAACCTCTCCAGCACCTTCCCTGAGGCGGCTCGAGTAGCCATCCTCTCGCCGGGCGCAAAGCGCGGCAGGTGGGCCTCTAAACCCTCCGGAAGCCGCTGCGACATCCTGCGGTGAAACTCCGCGGCTTTCTCAGGATGGGCCTGGGCAAAGGACTCAAACTGGGCCTGCCAAGCCGCCTGGAGCTCTTGGCCCCGCTCCCGCACCCGCCGGAAGTCGGCGTAGACCTCCTCCGGGACCTCAAAGGGAGGGTAGGGCCAGCCCAGGGTTTCCCGGGTGGCCGCCACCTTCTCAGGGCCCATAGCGTCGGAGTGGGCCTTGGGCTGTCCGGCCAAGGGAGAGCCATAGCCGATGATGGAACGAACCGCAATCAGGCTGGGCCGAGGGTCGGCCTGGGCCTCCTGCAGGGCACTGCGAACGGCCGCCAGGTCCTCCCCATCTACCTCGGGCACCACATGCCATCCGTAGGCCTCATAGCGCCTCAAAGGGTCCTCCGTGAAGGCCAAGGCGGTGCTCCCATCAATGGAAACCCCGTTGTCGTCGTACAGCACGATGAGCTTGCCCAGGCCCAAGTGTCCCGCCAACGAGCTGGCCTCCGCGCTCACCCCTTCCATCAGGTCCCCGTCGGAAGCAATCACGTAGGTATGGTGGGCGGCAATCTCGCCAAACTCGGCCACCAGTTTGCGCTCCGCGATGGCCATGCCCACCGCGGTGGCAATTCCCTGGCCCAGCGGCCCAGTGGTCACCTCCACCCCAGGGGTGTGCCCGTACTCGGGGTGGCCGGGGGTTTTAGAACCCCACTGGCGGAAGCGCCTGAGCTCCTCCATGGGAAGGTCGTAGCCCGAAAGGTGCAAAAGGGCATACAAAAGCATTGAGCCGTGCCCGGCAGAGAGAACAAACCGGTCCCGCGCAGGCCAGGTGGGATCAAGGGGGTTGTGCTTAAGAAACTCGGTCCACAGGACGTAGGCCGCCGGCGCCATGCCCATGGGCATCCCCGGGTGCCCTGAGCGGGCCTGTTCTACCGCATCCAGGGCCAGCATCCGAATGGCGTTGATGGAGAGCCGGGCAACGGAGGTGGTCTGGGTCATACCCCGCAATCATACCGCCTGAACCCGGCCTCGAGGAAAACCACTGGGACATTTTTCCCTAGGACACATGTACTCTCACGAAGTCCTTAGACTCCTCCCAAGGAGGAGGCCTATGGAGGAAAAAGAGCAGCGACCCATTGGCGCAGTGCTGGTGGTCACAGTGGTCGCGGTGTTCATCCTAGCCTTTTGGTTCTTCCATTTTGTCATGCACCTAGCAAGGAGTTAGACCATGGAGCACCAGGAGCACATCATTGAACGCTACGAGCGGGCCTGGATTTTCTTCGGGCTGGCCATGATCGCCGTCTTCATCATCTTGATTGCCTACATGATGATGACCATGGGCAACACCAACCCGGTGAGCACGGGGCGCATTGACCCCACTAAGGTCCGCACCGAGGGGGTGTTTGCCAACCCCAGGGTGGAGCAAATCGGCGACGAGTACGTGGCCTACATCCAAGCTTTCTCGTTCGGCTACCTACCCAACGAAATGCGCTTCAAGGTGGGGCGAAAAGTGACCTTCTACATCACCGCCCCAGACGTCCAGCACGGCTTTCAGGTGGAGCACACCAACATCAACGTGCAGGTGATTCCCGGGGAGATTGCCAAGGTGAGCTACACCTTTAGCCGGCCTGGAGAATACCGCATCATCTGCAACGAGTACTGCGGCATCGGCCACGCGAACATGATTAGCAAGCTGGTGGTGGAGCCTTAGGAGGAGCTAAAAATGGCGGTTCAGACCCTTACCCGCTTTGATGCCTACGCCGACGCGCCGGAAAAAAAGTACGCCCTATACATGATGATGCTGGGCTTCTCAGCGCTGGCCCTGGGGACTTTCTTCGGTCCACTTCAGGCCTTCAACTACGGGGGCTTGGACCTTTACCCGCTCCTGAAGCCGGTCTTCCAAAACTACTACCAGGGCCTAAGCCTACACGGGGTGCTCAACGCCATCGTCTTCACCCAGCTTTTCGCCCAGACCATCATGATTTACCTGCCCGCCCGGGAACTGGGCCTGCGCCCCAACATGAAGCTGGCCTGGGCCTCGTTTTGGATGGCCCTAGCAGGGCTCCTAATTGCGGCCGTACCCCTCCTTTTGAACGAAGCCTCGGTGCTCTACACCTTCTATGCACCCCTAAAGGCCAGTTGGGCTTTCTACACAGGGGCGGCGATATTCGTGCTCTCGAGCTACCTCAGCATCTACATCGCCCTCGAGCTATGGCTGCGCTGGCGGAGGGCCAACCCCGGAAAAATTACCCCTCTGGCAACCTTCATGGCCGTCGCCTTCTGGCTGATGTGGTTCCTAGCCAGCCTGGGATTGGTGGTGGAGGCGCTCTTCCTCATCCCTTGGTCGCTGGGCCTCCTGCCCGGGGTGGACCCCCTTCTGATGCGCACCCTCTTCTGGTACACCGGCCATCCCATCGTCTACTTCTGGCTCCTTCCAGCCTATACCCTGGCCTACGTAACCCTCCCCAAGCTGGCTGGGGGCAAGCTGGTCTCCGACCCTCTGGCCCGGTTGGTCTTCGTGCTCTTCCTCCTCTTCTCGGTGCCGGTGGGCTTCCACCACCAGTTCGCCGATCCCGGCATCGCCCCCTACTGGAAGTTCATCCACACCGTGCTGACCATGATGGTGGCGGTGCCCAGCCTGATCACCGCTTTCACCATAGCGGCCTCCCTCGAGGTGGCCGGCCGGGCCAACGGCGGCAAGGGCCTCTTGGGCTGGATTGCCGCGCTACCCTGGCATAACCCCACCGTGCTGGCCTTCCTGCTGGGCTTCCTGGCCTTCATCCCAGGGGGTGCGGGGGGCATAGTCAACGCCAGCTTCAACCTAAACCAAAACGTTCACAACACGGTCTGGATTCCCGGTCACTTCCACCTGCAGGTGGGCACCCTGGTAACCATGGCGGCCATGGGGACGGCCTTCTGGCTCATCCCCCACCTCACCGGCAAGCCCCTGGTGGCTCGCGGCCTGGCGGTGGCTTCCCAGTGGCTCTGGTTCTTGGGGATGTTTATCATGACCTTCGCGCTGCACTGGATGGGCTTCCTGTACGCGATACCCCGCCGGGCGCACATCTCGGGTAGCCCCTTGGCCATGGAGGCCTTCAAGGAAAGCTCAGCCTGGATGGCCCTCAACATCGTGTCGGGGGTGATTCTTCTGGTGGCAGCGGTTCTCTTCTTCTACGTGATCTTCGCCACCGCCCTGCAGGGCCACCGCGACCCAAAAAGGGTACTGGAGGAGGTGCCCTTCGCCGAGGCCATCTCCAAACCCGAGGGCAGCGGCCTAGCCCGGGTTACCGAGCGGGTCTGGTTCTGGTTCGGCCTGGCAGCAGTACTGGTGGTGCTGGCCTACGGCCCGGTGCTCTACCAGATGTTTACCAATATGCTCCCCGTACCCGGGGTACGGCTCTGGTAGGCCGCTTGACCGGGGTTAAGGGCGTGGTCCGGGGAAAATCCCCGGACCACGGCAAGCCTACTTCTTGGCCTTTTTTCCGTAGGTTCCGGCAAATTTCTTTTGGAACTTCTCCACCCGCCCCTCGGTGTCCACAAAGCGCTGCTGGCCCGTCCAGAAGGGGTGGTTCCCGCTCCAAACCTCTACGTGTATCTCGGGCTTGACGCTGTAGGTCTGCATGATCACCTCGCCGTTGCAGATGATCTTGCAGGGGACCAGTTTGGGGTGAATTTTCTCCTTCATGGGCGCTCCTCGGCACGGATTTGGCCGTGCAGTCAACCCCTGCACTATAGCAGGTCTAGGCGAGAAGGGCAAGACAGGTTAAAATCCCAGCCTATGGTGAGAGGGGTTCGCGGTGCCATCACGGTTGAGGAGGACACCCGGGAGGCAATACTGAGCGCCACCCGCGAGCTTTTGCAAAAGATGCTCGAGGCCAACCAGATCACTGACTACGACAGCATCGGGGCGATGATCTTCACCCTCACCGACGACCTTAAAGCGGCCTTTCCCGCAGAGGCCGCACGACAGCTTGGCATGCAGATGGTCCCCCTCATCAACTCCCGCGAAATCCCGGTGCCTGGGGCGCTGCCCAGGGTAATCCGGGTGATGATGCTCTGGAACACCGACATCCCCCAGAAGCAGGTCAAGCACGTCTACCTGAGGGAAGCGGTGCGGCTGCGCCCCGATCTGGAAAGCGCCCAGTAAACACCCCTAGAGGCCTAAGCCCTCAGCGCACCTTAGCGCCGGGGGGAAGGTCTTGTTCCGGTGTAACGACCACCACCCTTCCGTCCGGCCCCTCCCCAGCCAGAATCATGCCCTGCGATTCCACCCCCCGCAGCACCGCAGGCCTAAGGTTGGCCACCAGGATCAGCTTTTTACCCAGGAGGCTTTGGGGCGTGTAGAACTGGGCAATTCCGGAGACCACCTGCCGGGTGTGGTCCCCCAAATTTAGGGTAAGCACCAGCAACCTATCGGCTTTGGGGTGCTTCTCCGCCGCCACCACCTCGGCCACCCGCAGGTCCAACCGGGCGAAGTCCTCTAGGCCAACCAGCTCGTTCCCGCTCTTCTCCTTGGTCTCCCCCTTTGGCTCGGCTGAGCTGGCCTCGAGCTTGGGGAAGAGAATCGGGGCCTCCTGGGGAATGGCCGTCCCCGCGGGGGTCAGGCCCCAGGTCTCGGTCTCGGCGATGGTGTAATCCCCCAGCCCCAGCGCGGCCCGCAGCTCCTTGGCCTTGGTGGGCAGGGCCGGCTCCAAAAGCACACTAGCAATCCGCAGGCCCTCCACCACGGTGTACAAGACGTCTTCCAGCTCCTTCCGGCGGGAGGGGTCGCGGGCCAGTTCCCAGGGCCGGGTCTCATTGATGAGCTTGTTGAGGCTGCGCACATACTGCAGCACCTCTTCCAAGGCCAGGTGTATCCGCAAAGCCTCCACCTCCCGGCGCACCTTACCGGCCAGGGCCACCCCAGCCCTGGCCACCTCGGAGTCCGGAGCGGAGGGGGCCGGCACCACCCCCCCGCAGTACTTGAGCAGCATCGTGCGGACCCGGGAGAGCAGGTTGCCCAGGTCGTTGGCCAGGTCGGCGTTGAGCCGCTGGGCCACCACCTCCTCGCCAAAGGGGCTGTCCGCACCCAGGGTGGTGTCGCGCAACAAGGCGTAGTGCACCGCGTCCACCCCAAACTTGTCGGCCAGCGCCAGCGGGTCCACCGCGTTGCCCAGGCTCTTCCCCATCTTGCGGCCGTCCATGGCCAGGATGTGCCCGTGAACCACCAGGCGCTTGTAAACCGGCAGCCCCGCGCTTTTGAGCATGGTGGGCCAGAAGATGGCGTGGGGCTTGAGGATGTCCTTGCCGATCACATGCCAGGCGTAGGGCCAGAACTTCTCAAAAAGTCCCCGGCTCACCAGGGAAGAAACATAGGCCAAAAGCGCATCAA
Source organism: Meiothermus luteus (assembly GCF_003574085.1). Lineage (GTDB taxonomy): Bacteria > Deinococcota > Deinococci > Deinococcales > Thermaceae > Meiothermus > Meiothermus luteus. Next base: position 7,571 of record NZ_QWKZ01000013.1, read on the forward strand.
ACCACACATAGGTCACGTGGTTCTCGTCCCAGGGGATGGGAATACCCCAGGGCACCCGTTCCCGGGGCCTCGAGATGGACAGGTCGCCGATGGGCTCCTTCAGGATTTCCAGCACCTCGTTGCGGTAGGCTGGGGGCTGGATGAGGTCGGGGTGCTCATGGAGGTACTCCACCAGCCAGGGCCGGTACTTCTCCATGCGGAAAAAGTAGTTGGCCTCCTTGCGCAGGATGGGGGGCTCAGAGTCGCCGGGAAGAACGCCGTTCACCAGCTCCTTCTCGGTAACAAAGCGCTCCGCTCCCACCGAGTAAAGCCCTTCATACTCGGCGTAGTAAATGTCCCCGGCCTCGTAAACCCGGCGCAAAATCTCCTGCACAAAGCGCTTGTGCCGCTCCGAGGTGGTGCGGATGTAGTCGTCGTAGCTGATAAGAAGCCGCTTGTAGGCCGGCTGGAAGAGTTGTTCGGAAACGTAGTCTACGAAAGCCTGAGGCTCCTGACCGGCGTTCTTGGCGGCTCGAGCGATTTTCTCCCCGTGTTCATCGGTGCCGGTAACAAAGTTGGTCTCGTAGCCGTCTAGGCGGTGAAAGCGGGCTAGGAAGTCGCAGATAATCTTCTCGTAGACGTGGCCAATGTGGGGGGCCGCGTTGGCATAGTCTATGGCAGCGGTCTCGTAGAAAATCTTGCTCATGGGAGGTCCCTCAAAAAAGCCGGGGCGCGCCGCGCCCCAGCGATAGCTTTGGTGGCTACCGCGGGGGCCTTCGGATCATTCGGGAACCAGCGCACCCGTGCATAGAGGCTATTCTATGCGCCCGCAAAAGCCCTTGGCAATATCAACCCCCGCGGGGCTGCAGGCGCTCGAGCCCTCCAGGCCCAGCGACTATGGCCAAGGAGGCCAGCCCCACGAACAGGCCCACTTCCACCACCCCAGGAATCCGCTTGACGGCAACCTCGAGCTCCGCCGGTTCTGGAATGGGGCCAAAGCGCACATCGGCGATCAGGTTGCCGCCATCGGTCAGGTAGGGCTCCTCCCCGTTCATCCGCAGCGCCGGCTCGCCCAGGCGGGAAAGGGCCTTTAGGGTAGCCCGGTAGCCAAAGCGCACAACCTCCACCGGCACCACCCCGCGCCCCAAGCAGGGCACCTTCTTGGTGTGGTCGGCCACCACGACGAACTCTCGCGCCGAGGCCTCCACTATCTTCTCGCGCAAAAGGGCCCCCCCCAGGCCCTTCACCAGCGACAGGTCGGGCGCAATCTCATCTGCCCCGTCAATCGCCAGGTCCACCCCTTCGGGGCCCAGCTCCAGCAGGGGAATGCCCTCCTGGCGGGCCAGGGCTGCAGTGGCCTCGGAAGTGGGCACCGCCACCACCCCCCTAAGCTCTCCCGCCCGTAGCCTGCGCCCCAGCTCCAAGACCACGTAGCGGGCGGTAGAACCGGTGCCCAGGCCCACCCTCATGCCGGACTCCACCCGACGAACGGCCTCAACGGCCGCTTGGCGCTTGTAGGCCTCCAGGTTCTCCATGTCTTAGGCGCCTCGCTGCAGCTCGAGCAGGGCCTCGGCCACCTCTGCGGCGTGCCCTTCGGGCCTCACTTTTTCCCAGACTCGAGCCACCCTCCCTGCGGGGTCAATCAGGTAGGTTTGGCGCATGACCCCCTCGTAAACCTGGCCATACAGCTGCTTGACCCCCCAAGCGCCGTACGCCCGAATCACCTCCTTGCCGGGATCGGAGAGCAGGGGGAAGTTTAGGGCATACTTGCTGTGAAAGCGGGCATGGCTTTGCACATCGTCCGCTGAAACCCCCAGCACCACCGCCCCTAAGGCTTCCAGGTTCCCCTTCTCATCCCGAAAGCTGCAAGCCTCCTTGGTGCAGCCAGGGGTGTCGTCCTTCGGGTAGAAGTAAAGCACCACCCACCGGCCAAGGTAGTCCTCCAATCGGTGTATACGCCCTTCCTGATCGGCTAGGGCAAAAGCGGGGGCCTGTGCACCCACCTGAAGCGCCACGTCTACCTCCTATTTCAGGAAAAGACCTTGTAGCCCAGCTTCCGCAAAAGCTCCTTGCGCCAGGCCACATCCTCCTCGGTCTCTACCCCCAAGGGCTTGAAGCCATCCAAGACCCCCAGGATTCCGCACTGCTCGCCCTGCTCCACCACGACCACCGAAAGGGGGTTGGCGGTAGCGGCAAAGACCCGCACCACCTCGGGGCAGGCCTTGACCGCATGCAGAACGTTAATGGGGTAAAAACCCTCCCCCAAAACGATCAGGAAGGCGTGGCCTGCCCCGATGGTCAAGGCGTTCTTGACTGCCAGCTCCACCAGGGGCTCCGAGGTACCACTCTTGCGCACCAAACGCTTGCCCGAGGCCTCGCAAAAGGCCAGGCCAAACTGAATTCCGGGCACCGCCGTGACCAGGGCCTCGTGGAGGTCCTCCACGGTCTTGATGAAGTGGGCCATACCCAAAATCACGTTTAGGCCCTCGGGTTTTTCCACGGGGACGATTTTCAGCTCCATACCCTCATTTAGGCACACGGTAGCGAACCAGGTCAACCGTGGCCCCGTCCAGCGTGGCGTACCGGACCACCCCTACCCCAGGCGCGAAGTAGACCTCCATCACCTGGCTGCCCCCCCCGCTCGTCACGGTGGAGATGCGGATTACATAAGCGTTGAAGCGGCCCGCCGGAACGCTTACCCCCTCAATCCGCAAGACCTTGCCCACAAGGGCCACGCTCTGGCCCCCAAACCGGCTTCGCCCCCCCCACTCCTGGCCTAGCTCCAGGGGCGGGGGTGGGTAGAGCAACAAAGGGGGTTCGTAGCGCTGCACCGATGGGCCTATGACCAGCCCCTCGAGCCACACCCCCTCTGGGGTGTACCGGAGCAGGTCCGCGCTCACCGGCTGGCCCACCAGCCGCCGCTCCAAAAACAACGCCCCCCCTTGCTCGCGGGTGAAGACCTGCTCCATCCCTGTGGAGTAGGTCCACGAGTAGCCGACCCCGTGGGGGTAGTAGCCCGGGGAGAAGGCCATCCCCGAGCAGAGGAGCAGGCCCAAAGCCAAAAACCGCCCCATGGCCCTTATACCCCGTCCTCCCGGCCCAGGGCCTGCCCCCGCTGGGTGGCCGCCTCCACCGCCTCTATGAACGCTGCCCGCACCCCCCGGGCCTCCAGCGCGGCCAGGCCATAAATGGTGGTACCCCCCGGGCTGCTCACCTCATCCTTGAGGACCGCGGGGTGCTTTCTGCGCAGAAGCTCCCCGGTAGCGATGAGCACATCAGCCGCTAGGCGAAGCGCCTGGGCCCGGGGAAGGCCCTGCTTGACCCCCCCATCGGCCAGGGCCTCGGCCACCACCGCGATATAGGCTGGCGCCGAGGCGGACATCCCCGTGAAGGCGTCAAAAAGCCGCTCGGGTAACTCATAGACATCGCCCACGGTGGCAAAGAGCTGCCGGGTAAAGGCCAGATCCCCAGCCTCTTCAGCCTCACGCGGGCCGGTAATGGCGGTGGAGCTCTTGCCGATGGTGGCCGCTAGATTGGGCATGCAGCGCACCACCCGCCGGGTGCCCAGGCGGCGGGAAAGAATGGCGGTGGAAACCCCAGCCATGATGGAGATGTAACCCACGTTGGGGTGGGCTACCTGCGGAGCCAGAGCCGCGATGTCCTTTGGCTGAACGCTTAGCAAAACCCGCTCGGCGTACCGAAGGTCGGGCAGGCTCAGGGGCCGGGTACCGGTCTCCCTAGCCACCTCCAGGGTGCGCTCAGGGGTGTCTAGGACACCAATATCCTCTGGAGAGAGCATTCCTGACCGCAAAATCCCGTCCAGGATGCTCCGCCCCATTTTCCCCACCCCCACAATCGCCAACTTCATGGCCCCAAGTCTAAGGAGCCACGGGGAGGCTTGGCAACACGCCGCCATCCCTCCAGCGCTGCTATACTGCACATGGTGCGCGTACTGGCCCTAGATACCGCTACCCCTTACCTCGTGCTGGGCCTGCCCCACGCGGAGCGGGCCCTGCGGCTGGAGCGCCGCCACGCCGAGGTGCTGTGGGCGGAGCTGGAGCAGTTTTTAGAGGAGGCCCAAACCCCCCTGGAGTCCCTTCAGGGCATCGCGGTGGGGCGGGGACCGGGCTCTTACACCGGGCTTCGGGTAGGCATCGCTGCTGGGCTGGGGCTGGGCCGCGGACGGGCGCTCCCGGTGGTGGGGGTGGACACCTTGGCCGGGGTAGCCCTGCGCTACCAGGGCACGGTTACGGTGGCCCACCAAGCCCGGGGTGAGTGGGTCTACGCGGCCGTCTACCGCCTGAGGGGGCAGCAGGCGATTCCCGTTGCCCCCCCAGGCCGGGTCCGCCGGGCGGAGCTAGAGCCCCAAGGCCTGCTGGTGCTGGACGAACCTCCTTCGGGGCGGGCCCTGGCCCAGTTGGGCGTCGCCCGGCTGCAAAGCGGGGCGCGCGGGGTAGAGCCGCTGTACCTATGACCCTGGAAGCCTACCACACCCTGCGGCCCTTTGCGGTCGTTGGGGAGCAGCTTTTCGTCAAGGCTGGGGCCAGGGGGCTAGACGACCCAGCCTACGAGCTCCTGGCGCAAAGCCTAGAACCCTACGGGGAAGAGGCCTTAGACCTGAACCCCGGGGTTGGCCGGGTCACCTTGGCCTTGCTGCAACAGGGCCTCAGGGTGCGGGCCATTGAAACCTCCCGGGCGGCCCTGCGCTGCTTGGAGGCCGGGCTGGCCAAACGGGCCCAGGTCGTCCGAGGGCTTCCTTGGGAAATCCCCAGCGAAAGCGCAGACACGGTGGCCATGGTCCTCCCAGCCGAGCGGGGAACCCGCTATGTGGAGCTATCCCTGCTGGGGGCGGCCCGGGCGCTGCGGAAAGGCGGACGGCTTTACATCGCCGGCAAAAAGAACAAGGGCTTTGACTACTACTTCCGCCTGGCCCGGGAAATCCTGGGTTTTGGCGTGCTGATCGAGCGAAAAGGGCCGTTTCGGGTGGCCGCCTTAGAAAAAGAGAAACCCGCCCCACCCCTACCCCCAGCCTGGGGATCGTTTAGCTGCCGGGTGCGGGGCAAGACCCTGGAATTCGCCTACCTGCCTGGGGTTTTCTCCGCAGGCGGGCTGGACCCAGGCAGCGCTTTGCTGTTGGAAAACCTGGAGGGCGACCTGGGCCAGGTGCTTGACCTAGGGGCCGGCTATGGGGCCCTCAGCCTGCCCCTGGTGGGCTGGGCAGAGGGTTTGGTTCTGCTCGAGGACGACTGGCCCAGCGTGCTCTCAGCGGAGCGCAACCTGGGGGCACAGGCCACCGTGCTGCACTCCGATGTGGATGAGGCCTTGACAGAAGGGCGCACCTTCGCTACTATTGTGACGAACCCCCCGTTCCACGTGGGGGGGCTTGTTGTGTTAGAAACTGCTACTGCGTTCATTGAAGCCGCCTACGCCCGCCTAGAGAGGGGCGGGAAGTTTTATCTGGTGGCCAATCGCTTTTTGCCTTACGAGCGCCTGCTGCAAGACCGCTTCGGTCGGGTGCGCACCCTGGCCGCCAACAGCCACAAGGTTCTTTTAGCCCAAAAGCTCGGCTAGACAAAGCCAGCCCAGGGAGGTGAACCGTTTGAAGTCCAAGGCTAAAAACATCCCGCAGAGCCCATCCACCGACCCAAGCCCCCCCAAGGCCAAACCCTCCAGCAAAGCCGAGAAAGGGGCCACCAAAGCCCAAAGCGCGGCCAAGAAGGCAGAAAAAAAACCCTCGGCCAAGGCTGAAGTTGCCCTTGCGGCCGTCCAAGCACCCTCCGCCAAAGCCAAGGCCAAGCCCAGTAAAAAGCCCAAGACCAGCCCAAAGGAGGTGGCCGAAAAGCCTCCGTTGGGGGAAGACCTCGGGGTGCCGGGGTTAGAGGAACTGGAGGTTGAGGCCGACCTAGACGACCTGGTGGCCCCAACCCCCAATGGGGACAAGCTGATCCCTCCTCTGGTGGACGAGGAGCTTGGCGATGAGATTCTAGAAGGTGACCTAGAGGACATTGACCTGCTCGAGCCGGACTTTGAGCTGGGCACCCTTCCGGTGGAGGAGCTGGAGGAGGAACTCGAGGACGACCTCCCCCTGCCCCGCATCTCCACCTCCGACCCAGTCCGGCAGTACCTGCACGAAATCGGCCAGGTTCCCCTGCTCACCTTGGAGGAGGAAATTGACCTGGCCCGGCGGGTAGAAGAGGGGGTGGCCGCCGCCCAGCGGCTGGCCGAGGAAACCGGTCTGGATGCGGAGCTCATCCGCCATGTCCTCCGCAGCCAGGTCCAGGGCAGCAGCCGCGTCACCCACATCCCCGGCACCGAGCTGCGCCTAGACCCCGAGACCATCCAAAGCGTGGACGCCCGTCTGAGGGCCCTGCCGCGCGAGGTCAAGCGCTACTTACACATCGCCCGCGACGGGGAGATCTGCCGCCAGCACCTCATTGAGGCCAACCTAAGGCTGGTGGTCTCCATCGCCAAAAAGTACACCGGGCGGGGCCTCTCCTTCCTGGACCTCATCCAAGAGGGCAACCAGGGGCTCATCCGGGCGGTGGAGAAGTTTGAGTACAAGCGACGCTACAAGTTCTCCACCTACGCCACCTGGTGGATTCGCCAGGCCATCAACCGGGCCATCGCCGACCAGGCCCGCACCATCCGCATCCCGGTGCACATGGTGGAGACCATCAACAAGCTGACCCGCACCGCCCGCCAGATGCAGCAGGAGCTAGGCCGGGAGCCCACCTACGAGGAGATCGCCGAGGCCATGGGCCCCGGCTGGGACGCCAAGAAGGTGGAGGAAACCTTCAAAATCGCCCAGGAGCCGGTGAGCCTGGAAACCCCCATCGGCGACGAAAAGGACAGCTTCTACGGCGACTTTATTCCCGACGAACACCTGGCCTCGCCGGTGGACGCAGCAGCCCAGAGCATGCTCTCCGAAGAGCTGGAGAAGGCCCTGGGCAAGCTTTCCGAGCGAGAGGCCATGGTCCTAAAGCTGCGCAAGGGCCTGATAGACGGACGGGAGCACACCCTGGAGGAGGTGGGGGCCTACTTCGGGGTCACCCGGGAGCGCATCCGCCAGATTGAGAACAAAGCCTTACGCAAGCTCAAGTACCACGAGTCCCGCACCCGCAAGCTCCGGGACTTCCTGGACTAAAAAGCCCTGCTCAGCGGGTACGGGTCACTTTTGTCAGGTGCCGCGGGGCGTCGGGGTCCAGCCCCCGGGCCACGGCAAGCTGAGCGGCGAAGGGATAAAAAGCCTGGGCGGCCAGGATCGGGTCCAGCACTGGATGGAGCCGACCCGGCAGGGGCAATGGGGTGTGGGCCAGCGCCAGGGCCTCAGCCTCGGTGGAGACCACCAGGAGGTGGCCCCCCTTGCCCCGCAGGGCCTCCAGGAGTTCCAGCATCCCCGGAAAAGGCTTGTCCCGGGGGACCAGTGCCAACAAGGGGAAGTCGGGCTCCACCAGGGCCACCGGTCCGTGTAAAAGCTCAGCCCCAGAAAGGGCCTCAGCATGAAAGGCGCAGGTTTCCTTGAGCTTCAGGGCCAGCTCGTGGGCCACCGCAAAGGCGTAGCCACGGCCCACCACCAAGCCGTTTTCGGCCGCCAGGAGGAGCTCGAGGCCGGCCTGCCAATCCACCTCCAGGGCCCTGTGCAAGGCTTCGGGCAGCTTTTCCAAGGCCTCCTTGAGCTCCCGGTCCTCGGTCCAGGCCGCCACCACCTGGACCAAGGTGGCCAGGGCTGCCAGGTAGCTTTTGGTGGCCGCCACCGCCTTCTCCGGCCCGGCCCACAGGGGCAAGACCACCTCAGCGGCCTGGGCCAAGGGGGAGTCCACCTGGTTCACCAGGGCCAGGGTCAGGGCCCCGTCGCGCCGGGCCTGGCGGGTTACCTCCACCAGGTCGGGGCTCTGGCCCGACTGGGAAACCGCGATGAGCAAAGCCCGCAGCACCGAGAGGCGCTGCCCATAGACGGTGTAGACCGAAGGGAGTACCGAAGAGCAGACCAGACCCAAACGACCCTCAATCAGGTACTTTCCGAAAAGCGCGGCGTGGTCAGAGCTGCCTCGAGCCACCGTAAGCGCGAAGGGCGGGGGGTGGCGGCGCAAGAAGGTGCCCAGCAGCTCCACCTCGCTCCGATTCTCCCGCAAAGCCCGCTCCACCGCCGAAGGGGCCTGGCGGGCCTCTTCCACCATCTGGGTATTCACAACGCTCACACCCAGGATTGTCGCACGTCTTTGGCCCGCCGTCACGCCCGCAGAACAGGCCGACCAGCGATATAGACCTCCTCTAAGTCAAAATTCTCCCCCAGAACAAGCATATCCGCAGGTCCCCCTACCGCCAGCCCCTCGGCTAGCCCCAGGTAGCGGGCCGGCCGAAGCGCGGTCATGGCCACCGCCTCCTCTAGAGGGAAGCCCCAGCGGAGCAGGTTCCGCAGGGCCTGGTGCTGGGTCAGGGTACTCCCGGCCAGGGTACCGTCGGGAAGAAACACCCCCTCCGCCCGCCGGACCACCCGAAGCCGCCCCAGCCGGTACTCCCCCTCCGGCATCCCAGCGGCGGCCACCGCATCGGTGACTGCGTAGACCTGGGGCAAAGCCCGGGCCAACAGCCGGAGCACCGCTGGATGCAGGTGCAGGCCATCTGGGATTACCTCGGCCCAAAGGCCGCGCTCCAGCGCCAGCCCCACCACCCCAGGCGCGCGGTGGTGCAGGGGGGACATGGCGTTGAACAGATGGGTAAAGCCCTCTGCTCCGGCCTCTAGGGCGGCTCGAGCCTCCTCGTAGGTGGCCCGGGTGTGGCCCTGCTGTACCCGGACCCCTCTGGCCCGCAAGAAGGCGATGAGCTCCAGGGCGCCGGGCAGCTCAGGGGCCAGGGTAACCACCCGGATGGGGGCCAAGGCCAGCAGGCGCTCCATCCACCCCAGATCGGGCAAGCGGGGGTAGGGCGGCTGGGCCCCCAGCCGCTCGGGGTGGATAAAGGGACCCTCGAGGTGCACCCCCACCACCCGGGCCTCGCCGGGCCGCGGGTCCTGCATCACCGCCCGAACCCCCAGCAAAGCGGCCTCGAGGTCCTCCCAAGGCGCCGTTGCGGTGGTGGCCAGGAGGGCGGTGGTGCCGTGCTGGGCATGAAAGCGGGCCACCTGGCGCAACGCCGCCTCACCCCCCATCACATCAGCCCCACCCCCTCCGTGCACGTGGAGGTCCACAAACCCTGGCAGAATGTGGCGCACCGGGTGGCTCGAGGACCCCAGCGGTACAATCGCCCGAACCAGGGCATCAAACTCCACCCGGGCGTAAAGGCGTCGCCCCGAGGCAAAAACCAGCCCCTCTAAAAGCCTCATTCCTCCCCTTCCCGCAGCAGACGCCAGGACAAGCGCAGCCCCGAGAGGTCTGGGCCGTACAGCCTGGGGGCGCCCCACTCCAGCTTTACCCCGGGCAGGCTGGGGGCGAAAAAGCGCTGCCACAACCCCTGGGCCAAAGGGGCCAGGCGCTGGGCCACCAGCCGCTCAGCGGCCCACAGGAAATCACCCAACCCGCCATCCGAGGGCGGCCCGCCCAGCTCACGCGAAAGCTCGGCCTCCACCTCTGGCCGCACCCGGCTGGCGTAGAGCCAGTCCTCCACCAGCCGAAGGAAGTGGGCCTCGGCCAAGGGCACCGGGTCATCACCGAAGAGAGCGCAGACCCCTGCCGCCAAAGCGCTGCCCAGGCTGTTGGCCGCGCTCCCCCAAGCGGAAAAGCCGGCCAGCCCAGGCAGGCTGAGGGAGGGCAGCAAAAGCTGCACGAAGCGGTGTTCGGCCTGCCCGTAGTAGGCCAGGTCGGCCACCGTTACCATCCGTCCTGTGGCCTGGTCGGCTACCAGCCGATCCACCAGCTCCGGCAGGTAGCGCTCGGGGGTGTCTACCCCCTCATAGTCGGGCTGGCGCAGCCCCTGGCGAAGGGCCGGAGCGTTCACCGCCAAAACCAGGTCAGCCTCCTCTAGCGAGCCCACCCGCACCCCCCCCAGGGCCCGAAGCTGGGCCCTGACCAGCCCCCCCAGGCTCCGGTCCTGGAAGAGGAGTTCGGCCTGCTCGGCCCGCGCGCTGGGGTAACGCAGCAGCACCTTGGTCTTCCGTCCGGCCTGCTGCAGCAGGGCTCGAGCCAACAGGAGGAGCGGCGCCTCGCCCCCACCCGGGTAGAGGTCGGCCTCCCCCCAAAGCCCCAGCTCGTCCAGACGGGCCGAGAGCCGGCGGGCTTCCTGGTGGGGCAGGCCATAGGGGGTGGGGTTGTCCAGGGTCAGGGCCAGGTACTCCAAGACCCCCGCGTGGAGCAGGTCTATGGCCGCCTGGTGCAGGGCGTGGACGCGCTCCCGGGCCTGCAGCCAAAGCTGCAGGGCCTCCTTGGAAAGGTGCAGCCTGGCCCGGTCCAGCTCGGTCAGGGCCTCCCGGGTATCCTTGCCCACCGCCTGCAGCCGCTCTAGGCGGTCGGCCCACTCGGAGAAACGCGCCCGCATCGGGTCCACGGAGGACGAAGAGCTTCCAAAGAACGGGTTGGGTTGGGCCACCGCAGGCCCCACCACCCCATGGGCCAGAATGCGCAGGTGGGGGTAGCTGCGCTTAAGGTCGCGCAGCACCTCGAGCCGGGCCAACACCTCCTCTACCCCACCGGGGGCCTCCTGAGCAGGGTTCACCCCCAGGCAAAGGGCCTCCAAAGAGACCAGGGCCACATCCGCCGCCGGGGCCTCCCGCCACAGCCACTCGGCCAGGGCCATGAGGTGGCCCGGCCCTTCCCCATGACCCAGAAGCTCCGCCGTAGGCACGTGCAGCACGAGGCCAGCCGCCCGGGCCAGCACCTGAGGAAACTCCAGGTGCACTGGATGAAGGCCCGAAGGCAGCAACAGCACGCGCCGCATAGCCAGCTCCTCACCAATCTACAGGCCCATTCCCACAGACGAAAAGGCCGGGTGGGCTGCCCGGCCAAAGGGCCCCTGCCCGCAGCCTCAGACCCGGATGTTCACCCGGGCCCCGCTTTCAAACAGGTGAATGGAGTCAATAAAGCGCACCACCCGGGTCTTGTAGCCCATCACGATGGAGTGGGTGCGGGCCCCACCGCCAAAGTAGCGCACCCCCTCCAGAAGCTCGCCATGGGTGATGCCGGTTGCCGAGAAGACGATCTGCTGACCGGGGGCCAGGTCGTTGGTGCGGTAGATTCTGTTCTCGTCTACCCCCATGGCCCGCAGGCGCTGGCGCTGCTCCTCGTTTTCCGGCAGGAAGCGCCCTTGTATCTCCCCCCCCATGCACTTGAGGGCCGCAGCGGCCAGCACCCCCTCAGGGGCCCCCCCGCTGCCCATCATGGCGTGCACCCCGGTACCCCGCACGGCCACCGCCACCGCCGCCACCACATCGCCATCGGCGATGAGCTTGACCCTGGCCCCGGCCTGCCGCACCTCCTTGATGAGCCTTTCGTGCCGGGGCCTGTCCAAAATGACCACCACCAGGTCCTCCACCTTGCGCTGCAAAGCGTCGGCGATGATGCGCAGGTTGGCCTCCACTGGGTAGTCCAGGCTGACCTTGCCCGCCGCCGGGGGGCCCACCACCAGCTTCTGCATGTACATATCGGGGGCCCCCACCAGGCCCCCCTTTTCGCTGATGGCAATTACCGTGATGGCGTTGGGCAGGCCCTTAGCGGTGATGTTGGTGCCCTCCACCGGGTCCACCGCGATGTCCACCTCAGGCCCACCCCGCCCCAGCACCTCGCCGATGTAGAGCATGGGGGCCTCGTCCATCTCTCCCTCACCGATGACCACCCGGCCCCGGATGGGCAGCTCCGAAAGGACCTGGCGCATAGCCTCGGTCCCGGCCGCGTCCACTGCCTCCTTATCCCCCATACCGGCCAGACGGCTTGCGGCCAGCGCGGCCTGCTCCGTAACCCGGGCAATCTCGAGCACCAAAAGCCGCTCAATATCCATATCCACATTGACTTCCATACCTCGAGCTTACCAGGCCCCGGCCCGGGTACAGGCCTGGTAGCCCTTCCAAGGGTGCTTCAAGGCCGGTGGCGGCGCCAGAGGGTCTGGGCCAGGTCCGAAGGGGCAACCCCCCGCTCGGCCAGGGCCAACAGCAGGTGAAAAACTAGGTCAGCAGCCTCCCAGAGCAGCGCCTCCTTTTCCGGGTTCTTGGCCGCAATGATGACCTCTCCAGCCTCCTCGCCCACCTTCTTCAGGATGCGGTCCAGCCCAGCCTGGTGCAGCTTGGCCACGTAGGAGCCCTCGGGCAACGAGGAGATTCGCTCCAAGATGGTCTGGTAAACTCTCTCCAGCACCTCCCCCAAGGGGGGATGGGAGGTGCTTTCCCCCAGGGGGTGGTGGAAGCAGCTTTCCGCCCCGGTGTGGCAGGCTGGCCCGTGGGGCACCACCCGGTACAAAACCGCGTCTTGGTCGCAGTCTAGAAGCACTTCCAGCACTTCTTGGGTGTAGCCCGAAGTCTGGCCCTTAACCCAAAGCGCCTGGCGGCTGCGGCTGAAAAAGGTACTTCTACCGGTCCTCAGGGTCTCCTCTAGGGCCTCCCGGTTGGCGTAGGCCAGGGTCAGCACCCTCCCCGTATGGGCGTCTTGGACCACCACCGGAACCAGGCCGTCGGCACCGAAGCGAACCTCGTCCAGATTCATGCGGCTTAGCATACCGCCTAGCGCCGAACAGGAATGCCCCGCTGGGCCAGATAGGCCTTTAGCTCCGGGATGGCAACCTCCCCGAAGTGAAAGACGCTGGCCGCCAGGGCCGCGTCGGCCACACCCTCTTGGAGAACCTCCGCAAAGTGCTCCATGCGGCCAGCCCCGCCCGAGGCGATGACCGGCACCCCCACCACCGCCGAGACCGCGCGGCAGAGTTCCAGGTCAAAGCCATCCTTAGTACCGTCCCTATCCATGCTGGTCAGGAGAATCTCGCCGGCCCCAAGCGCTGCCCCTCGTTCGGCCCAGGCCACGGCGTCAAGCCCGGTAGGAACCCGCCCCCCGGCCACGTAGACCTCCCACGAGGGGCCCTTTCTGCGGGCGTCAATCGCCAGCACCACCGCCTGGCTGCCAAAGTGGTCGGCCAGTTCCTGGATAAGTTCGGGCCGCCTCACCGCAGCAGAGTTGAGCGAAACCTTGTCGGCTCCGGCCAAAAGCAGGGCTCGAGCGTCCTCCCGGCTGCGGACGCCCCCCCCTACCGTGAAAGGGATGAAGACCTGCTCGGCCACCTGGGCCGCAATGTCCAGCATGATCCCGCGCTCCTCGTAAGTCGCGCTTATGTCCAGGAAGACCAGCTCATCGGCCCCGGCCTGACCATAGGCCTTGGCGGCCTCTACCGGGTCACCCGCGTCGCGCAGGTTGACGAAGTTGACCCCCTTGACCACCCGTCCGGCGTGGACGTCCAAACAGGGAATGATGCGCCGGGCCAGCACGAGGGTGATTCTGGGGCCCAGGAGGCCACAGGTCAAGGGCCCAAGACCAGAAGGCTTAGCACCTCCACGTGGTGGGTGAATGGGTAGAAGTCGTAAGGACGGGCGAAAACCAGCCGGTACCCTCCTCGGACCAGCCGCCCCACGTCGCGAGCCCAGGTGGCAGGGTCGCAGGCGATGTAGAGGATGCGCGGCGGGCGCCCCTCGAGCAGCGCCCGAACCACCTCCGCCGAGAGCCCTGCTCGAGGGGGGTTGACCGCCACCAACTCCGCCGGAAGAAGCTGGGGCAGCACCCTGGCGTCGTCGCGATGGAAGACCAGGTTCTCCACCCCCATCCGCCTCCGGTCGGCCTCGCCTCGCTTCACCGCATCGTGGCTAATCTCCACCGCTACCACCTCTTCAAAGCGAGGGGCTAGGTGCAGGCTTAGTACCCCACTTCCCGCGTACAACTCCACTGCCTTGCGGCCACTGCCTGCAAGATGGGCGGCTTCCTGGTAGAGGCTTCCAGCCGCCTTGGGGTTGACCTGGGCAAAGCTTTGAACGCTGATGGTGGCGAGCACATCCCCGAACTTCTCCAACAAACTCAGCTCACCCCCTAGGGGGCGCACCAGGCCCCGAAAGCGCCCCTTAGGGCTGGCTTCAGCCCAAACCACCCCGGCCACACCCTCTTGCAATAGGGCCCGGGCGCTCCTTTTCAATAGACCTGGCGCCCCACCAATAAAAGCCACCAAAACGCGGCCCTCGTAGAGCGAGGCCCGCAACGCCACCTCCTCCAAGCCCCCCAGGGGCCAGCCGCTTAGAAGGGAAAAGACGGCTTCCATGGGCTTTGCGATGAGGGGGTCGCCATCAAGCCGCAGGAGGTCGTAGGTGCCAGGGTACCGATAGGCCAGCCCTCCCAGGGGATGGAGGGCGTACTGGGCCGCGGTGCGGTAGTGAAGGCCCGGCTCGGGGCCATAGGAGGGACTAGGCGCGATGGGGTGGGGCTCGAGGTCTACCCTGGCAATGCGGGCCAGGACCTCCCTCACCAGCCCTTGCTTCAAGGGAAGCTGGGCCCTGTAGGCCAAGGGCAGGTCGGCGGAGGGGGGAAGGGGCTTAGGGTATCGCTCGGGGTGGGCCTCGAGGAGCCGCTTTACCCAGCCTTCCAGGTGGTTCTTGCGGGGGCGCAGCTCGGCCTCTACCAGCTCACCCGGAAGCCCCCCGCGCACCAGGGCAACCCCCTCAGGGGTGCGGGCCAACCCTAGCCCTCCAGGAACCAGCTTCTCTATACGCAGCCTGGTCACCCACTCAGCTTAAACCCACAGACCTACCTCCAAGGTTGACGCGGGTCCGATACTTGGGAAATAATCAGCCCGGTCAAGGAGGGATAGATGAGGAAGTGCTTTTTGTTCCTAGCCGTACTGGCCCTGGCTGGCTCCACGCTGGCCCAGACCTTCATCACCATCGGCTCGGGCGGCACCACAGGGGTCTACTTCCCCGTGGCCACCGGAATTGCCAAGCTGGTCAACGACGCCAACATCGGCGTGCGGGCCAACGCCCGCTCCACCGGCGGTTCGGTCTTCAACATCAACGCCATCGCCTCCGGCGAGCTGCAAATGGGCCTGGCCCAGAACGACATCGCCTACTACGCCTACCAGGGCTGCTGCATCCCTGCCTTTGAGGGTAAGGCGGTCAAGTCCATCCGGGCAGTGGGCATCCTCTACCCCGAGGTGGTGCACGTGGTGGCCCGGGCTGGCTCGGGCATCAACACCATCGCCGACCTCAGAGGTAAGCGGGTGGTCATCGGGGACGTGGGCTCCGGCACGGAGCAAAACGCCCGGCAGATTCTAGAGGCCTACGGCCTTAGCCTAAGCGACCTGCGCGAGGCCATCCGGGTCAACCCCAACAACGCCCTGGCCCTGATGCAAGACGGCCGGGCCGACGCCTTCTTCTTCACCGGGGGTCTAGGCGCCTCTGTCATCGGCCAAGCCGCCCAGACCCTTCGCATCCAGCTCGTTGAGGTGGAGTACCGCCGGGTCCAGGAACTGGCCAAGAAGTACCCCTTCTACCGGGCCTTCAACATTGACGGGGGGGTCTACCGAGGTGTGGACGTGACCACCCCCTCGGTGGCGGTGCTCTCGATGTGGCTGGCGGCCGAAAGCGTGAATGCGGATGTGGTCTACAACATGCTGAAGGCCACCTTTGACAACCCCGAGTTCAAGGCCATCCACCCCAACCTACAGCGCTTCTTCAACCTTAACGCTGCAGCGCGCAACCTTCCTATCCCGCTCCACCCTGGGGCCGAGCGCTACTACCGGGAAAAGCGCATCATCCGCTAGACCCCGTTCTCAGCGGGGCCGACCTGGGTCGGCCCCTTTCTTTTGGGGATTGGTGTAAAACTATGCCAGCTTTGCTCGAGCCGCGCCCCTGGGCTCGAGCTGGAGGTTTCGCATGAGAGAAAAAGAGCAAACCCAGGCCCGGCAGATGGTGGAGGAGGCCGAGCTGGGTGGGCGCAGGCCCACCGGCGCGGCCCGCTGGATTATCCTGGGCCTGGCGGTGGGCTGGAGCCTCTTCCAGGTCTGGGCCACCTGGATGGGTTCCCTTGACGCCCTGTTCTTCCGCGCAGCCCACCTGGCCTTCGCTTTCGCCTTGGTCTTCTTGGTCTACCCCTTCAACAAAAAGAGCCCCCGGGAACGCATACCCCTCTTTGACTGGATACTGGGCCTCACCGCCACCCTCTCGGCGGGCTACGTGATGTGGCAGTACAAGGAGATGATAGAGGTGCGCGGCGGCCTAGCCAACCAGACCGACCTGGTGGTCGGCAGCGTCACCATCCTGATGCTCCTGCTGGCCGGCTGGCGGGCCTTAGGGCCGGCCATGTCCATCATCACCATACTCTTCATGCTCTTTGCCCTTACCGGCCCCCAGGGGCTTTTGCAGGGCCAGCTTCCGGGCCTGCTGGGCCAGCTACACGCTGGGGTTCAGTGGCGTTCCCTGGTGAGCCAGCTCTTTATGAACGCCTCGGACAGCATCTGGGGAACCCCCCTAGGGGTGGCTGCCCGCACGGTCTTCGTCTTTGTGCTCTTTGGGGCGATTCTTGAGCGGGCCGGAGCCGGCAAGTGGTTCACCGACCTGGCCTTTAGCCTCCTGGGTGGGGTGCGGGGCGGCCCGGCCAAGGCCTCCATCGTATCCTCCGCGCTCACCGGGGTGGTCTCGGGCTCCTCCATCTCCAACGTGGTGACCACCGGCACCTTCACCATCCCGGCCATGCGCCGGGCCGGCTATTCCCCGGAAAAGGCCGGGGCAGTGGAGGTCGCGGCCAGCTCAAACGGTCAGCTCATGCCCCCAGTAATGGGCGCGGCGGCCTTCATCATGGCCGACTTCCTGGGGGTACCCTACTCGGCCCTGGTGCTGATGGCAGCGGTTCCTGCGCTCCTGGCCTACCTCACCCTCTTCATCCTGGTAGACCTGGAAGCGGCCAAACTGGGCCTGCGGGGCCTACCCCGTTCGGAGCTGCCTCGCTTTGGGCCAACCCTGCGGGCCGGGGCCCACTACATCCTGCCGCTGGCCTACCTGCTCTACGCCCTGCTGGTGGCCGGGCTGTCCCCTGAACGGGCTGCGCTCAACACCATCTTCATGATGATCGGGGTGGTACTCGTGCAGGAGCTCTACCGGGCCTGGAGGCAGGGGGCGGGCTGGGTGGCGGGCCTGGGCTCCTTTTTCCGAATCCTCATAGACGGCTTTGCCAACGGGGCCCGCAACATGGTGGGCATCGCCATTGCCACCGCCCTAGCCGGCATCATTGTCGCGGTGGTCCTCATCACCAACATTGGCTTTGGCCTGACCGACCTCTTGCAGACCATCTCCGGGGGGAACCTGCTGCTCACCCTTTTCCTGGCCCAGATCATCAGCCTGGTGCTCGGGATGGGCCTGCCCACCACCGCGAACTACGTGGTTATGGCCAGCCTGGTGGTCCCGGTGATCACCAAAATCGCCGAGCAAAGCGGGGTGGACTACGGCGCGTTGACCTTCTCGGGGATTGAGGTGCCCATTCTCAAGATTGTGGCCCACATGTTCGCCTTCTACTTCGGCATCATGGCCGACTCCACCCCTCCGGTGGCCCTGGCCGCCTACGCCGCCTCGGCCATCGCCCGGGGCAACCCCTTCCAGACCGGGGTGCAGGGCTTTATCTACGAGCTGCGTACGGCCCTTTTGGCCTACATGATCTTCTTCAACCCCGGCCTGCTGCTCATCGGGGTAGAGGGTTTCCTCGAGGGGGCCCGCATCGTTCTCAGCGCCCTGATAGGGCTTGCGGCTTTCTCCGGGGCCACCTTGGGCTACCTGTGGGGCCCGGCCAACCCCCTCCAGCGCCTGCTCTACCTGGGGGCGGCCTTCTTGCTAATACCCGACAACCCCCGGCTAGAGGTGGTAGGGCTCTTGCTGATGGGGCTGGCCCTCCTCTGGCAGCGGTTCTCGCACAGGCCCACCCAGGCATGAGGCTCTACCTAGGGGCGCTTCTTGACCAGGCCGCACCGCCACCGGTGCGGCGGCTGGGCCTACTCCAGCTCAGCCTCATGGCCCTGGTTCCACAGGGCCTTCACCTACTCCTAGCCGCCTGGGCCCTCCCCGACCTGAGGGGCCTGCCGGGAGGAGTGGTCCTAGGGGTGGGGGGATTTTTCCTCCTCCTCCTAGGGCTTGTTCTGGCCCTTAGGCGGCGGACCGGAGGGAAACTGGCCCCAGCCCAGCGGGTCTTCCTGGACGCTTTGTGGTTGGGCACCGCCGGGCTCAGCGCCTTGGTCCTGAGCCGGATGGGCCAGGAAGCAGCAGCCCTAGGGTTTGGGGGGCTGGGCCTGCTCGGGTACGGAGCGGGATGGCTGAGGCTTTGGCTTGCGCTGGGCCAGCCGGAGCCACCAAGGCGAAGCCCCCGGGGTAGGCCCGGCTAAAAGCTGGCGTATCTGGGGTAGGGCCTCTTCAGCCCGGATGCGGCCCAGCTCGTAGGCCCGCTCGGCCTGGGTGTAGTCGAAGGTTTCGATAGGAGGGTCGGCAGCCAGGGCAATGCTCAGGTCGGCCTGGGCCAGGGCCAGGCTCAACAGCCGGCGACGCGAAGCCTCACCGGCCTGGAGGGCTGCCTCGAGCGCACTCTTGGGCTCGCTCGCCACCGGGCGGTTGGAGACGTCCACCGCCACCACCGGCCCCAACCCCAGGGCCTTGGCCGCGGTGACCGGCACCTTCTCCGCCACATCGCCGTCCACCAACCACCGCCCGTGCCAGCGCACCGGAGGAAAAACGCTGGGAACCGCGCTGCTGGCGGCCAGGGCTTCCGCCACCGGCCCGGCTTTGAGCATCACCAGCTCACCGGTGTGCAGGTCGCAGGCTTGGATGACCAGAGGGATGGGGCTTTCCTCAATCCGGCAATTCCCGAAGAGGGCCCGAAAGCCTTGGCGAATTTTACTCCCCTCGGCCAGGTAGGGCCTGCGCAGGAACTCCACCAGCCGGAACATCTGGTGAAGGGCGTCGTTTTTCTGCAGCCGCTCGAGCTCGGGGTCTTTGAGCCACTCGGCCAGCTCCGCAGGACGCATCTGCCGGTCAAAGGCGTACATCGCGGCGGCCAAAGCCCCGGCCGAGCTCCCGGCCAGCCCCACCACGGGTATCTGGGCCTCACGCAGCACATCCAAAAGCGCCAGATGGGCGGTGCCCCGCACGCCTCCTCCCCCCAGGGCCAGCACAATGCCTCTCATAGAGGCCATGGTAGCAAAAGCCTAGACCCGAGGTAGTGAAGGCTCTTTTAATTCAGGCTTCATCCCCAGAAAGTTGCGGTAGCATAAGGCCGCTATGGTTCCCGACCTGTCCCGGGTGCCCGGAGTTTTGGGGGAGATTTGCCGGCGGCGCTACGCCGAGGTGGCGGCCTTGGAAAAAAACACCTTTGACCCACCCCCGCAAGCCCCTCCTTCCTTCGCTCGAGCCCTAAGCGGGCCGGGCCTCTCCCTTATCGCCGAGGTAAAGCGGAAAAGCCCCTCCCAGGGGGAAATCGCGGCCCTGGACGCGGCCCAGGTGGCCCAGGCCTACGCCGCGGGCGGTGCCCAGGCCATCAGCGTCCTCACCGAGCCCCACTACTTTGCTGGCTCCGACCGAGACCTGATTGAGGTACGCCAGGCGGTGGGGCTGCCCATCCTCCGCAAGGACTTCACCGTGCACCCCCTGCAGATAGCCCAGGCCCGGGCGCTGGGGGCCTCCGCGGTGCTGCTGATTGTGGCGGTGCTAGGACAGCTCACGGAGGCCTACTTGAGGCTGGCCCGTTCTGAGGGGCTGGACGCGTTGGTAGAGGTCCACGACGAGGCCGAGCTCGAGCTGGCCTTGGCTGCAGGGGCCTCCATCATCGGGATCAACAACCGCAACCTGGCCGACCTGAGCGTGGACCGGGCCAACGCCCCGCGGCTGGGCCAGCGGGCCCGCGCGGCGGGGTTCCGAGGGCTTCTGGTGGCGGAGTCAGGCTACAGCGAGCCCGGCCAGCTCAGGGAGCTCACCGGGTTGTTTGACGCGGTGCTGATAGGCACCAGCCTGGCCCAAAGCGGGGACTGGAGGGAAGCCGTCGCACGGATGCGCCCCACGGGGGCCGCCTAGGCTCCCTCCCAGGGGCCTGGGGGCCGGTCGGGGATCTCTAGGAGGCGGGTCTCGGTCTTGTAAAGCCGCATCCCGCGGGCTAAGTAGTTGGCCAGGGCCCGGGGGCTGTCCAAGGAGCAGGTGTGCACCCAGACCCGGCGGGCCCCAAGCCGCCAGGCCTCCTCCAGGGCACAGGTGAGCAGGTACCCCCCTAGGCCCATCCCGGCAAACTGGGGAAAGAGGCCAAAGTACACAATTTCCACGTTGGCCTCGGGTTGGAGCTCGAGCTGGAAGTACCCCGCCGGCGTACCCCTGAGGTAGGCCACCCAGGTGTGGAGGTTGGGGTTTTTTGCGTAGGCCAGCCACTGCTGGTAGTCCCAGTGGGCCTTCTCGTACCAGTACCAGTTGCCCCCCACGCCGCGGTAGAGAAAGCGCTGCAGCTCGGCGCTTGGAATCTCAGCCTTCATCAGCAAAAAGCCCTCCGGGGCACCCCGCTTGGGGCGCAGCGCCTGAGGCGAGAGCATCTCCAGATAGTAGGTGGTGACCTCGGCCTGCACGCTAGCGAAGCTTTTCCAAAAGGTCCTCCCGCAGAGGGTGGAAAGCGTCAAAGGCCACCGTGTCCTCCAGGAAGACCACCTCGTGCTCAACCCCTCCAGGCACGTGGGCCACGTCCCCTGGGCCCAGCTCGAGCCATGTCTCCCCCACCCGAAGCCGCATCCGCCCCGAAAAGACCAGGGTTATCTGCTCATGCGGATGAGCGTGGGCCGGCAGAACAGCCCCGGCCTTGGCCTCGGCCCGGAGCAGCATCAGCTTTTCCCCAGCAAAAGGCCGGAGAATGGCCGCAGGGGTCTGTATGGCGGGCAGCTTTGGAGTGTGGGCGAACCTAGCCATAAGCCGATTCTACCGGGCTAGCGCCCACCCAAGTAGGCCTCCTGAATCTCCGGGCGGGCCGCCAACTCCTTGGCCGGGCCACTCAGGGCCAGCTGACCGGTCTGAAGCACGTAGCCCCGGTGGGCAATCTGCAAGGCGAGGCGGGCGTTCTGCTCCACCAGGAGGATAGTTTTGCCCTGCTGGTTGAGCTTCTGGATAATCTCAAAGATGAAGTCCACCAGCACCGGGGCCAGCCCCATAGAGGGCTCATCCATCAGGAGCAGCTTGGGGTCCTGCATCAGGGCCCGGCCAATCGCGAGCATCTGCTGCTCGCCCCCAGAGAGGGTGCCGCCCTTCTGGTGGCGCCGCTCGGCCAGGCGGGGAAAAAGGGCGAAGACCTGCTCCTTGCGCTCCTGGAGCACCCGGGGGTCTTTGATTAGAAACCCCCCCATGTCCAGGTTCTCCTCCACGGTCATACGGGGAAAGATGCGGCGCCCTTCCGGCACGTGCCCCAGACCAAGGGCTACGATCCTATCTGCCGGGAGCTTGTGGATGGGCTGGCCCTGGTAGATGACCTCGCCCTTCCGGGGCTTGTTCATACCGCTGATGGTGCGCAAGGTGGTACTCTTGCCTGCGCCGTTGGCCCCAATCAGGGTGACAATCTCCCCTTCCTCCACGGTCAGCGAAACCCCCTTCAGGGCGTGGATATGGCCGTAGTAGGTGTGGATGTCCTTGACCTCAAGCAGGGGCATGGGTCCCTCCAGCCTGTCCGGCCGCACCTTTACCCAAGTAGGCCTCAATGACCCGGGGGTCGCTGCGGACCTCGTGGGGCAGCCCCTCGGCAATTTTGCTGCCGTACTCGAGCACCGCGATCCGGTCGGAAATGCTCATCACCATGGCCATATCGTGCTCAATCAGGACGATGGTCAACCCCAGCTCGTCCCGCAGCCTACGCACCCGGGTCTTCAAGTCCTCTGTCTCCTGCTCGTTCATACCTGCGGCAGGCTCGTCCAAGAAGAGCAGCCGGGGCTCCAAGGCCAGCGCGCGGGCAATCTCGAGCCGCCGCTGCTCCCCGTAAGAGAGCGCCG
Organism: Meiothermus luteus; assembly: GCF_003574085.1. Taxonomy (GTDB): domain Bacteria; phylum Deinococcota; class Deinococci; order Deinococcales; family Thermaceae; genus Meiothermus; species Meiothermus luteus. Next base: position 29,477 of record NZ_QWKZ01000013.1, read on the forward strand.
AGGCTAGCTCCTCGGCCCGCCTATCCAGGTTCATGTAGGCCAAAAGCTCCATGGCCCGGGCCCTGGCCTTCTTCTCAGAGGCGTGAAAACGGGGGGTGTGCAAGAGCACATCAAAGTAGCTCTGGTGGGTGTGGGTGTGGTGGCCCACCAGCACATTCTCCAGGACCGTCATGGCCTTGAAGAGACGGATGTTCTGGAAGGTGCGGCCAATCCCGTTGCGGGCCACCCAGTCGGGTGAACGGCCGGTGATGTCCTGCCCAAAGAAGACCACCCGCCCCGAGTCAGGCCTGTAGATGCCGGTGAGCAGGTTGAAAAAGGTGGTTTTCCCGGCGCCGTTGGGGCCGATTACCGAGAAAATTTCCTTGGGCCGCACCTGCAGGCTCACCTCGTTGACCGCCACCAGCCCGCCAAACCTTTTGGTCACCCCCTGCACATCCAGGGCCAGCTCGCTCATTTGCCACCCCCTTCCTTAGCCTCCTGGCGGGCCTCCTGCATCTCCACCCGATGCCTCTGCTCGGGAATCAGCCCCTCCGGGCGGAAAATCATCATGAGGATTAGGATTACCCCGAAGACCAGGCGCTCGTACTTGGCCGGGTTGAGCTGGGGCGGAAGGTTGGCCATGTTGTACCCCAGGATGGTGACCCCGGTCTGGCGCCAGGTGTTGAGTAGGTCGGAGAAGTCCTTCAAAAGGCCAATGTTGAGCACTGTAACCGCCGCGGCCCCCACCACCGCTCCCCCAATTGAGCCCATACCGCCCAGAATGACAAAGGCCAGGATGTTGATGGAAGCCTGCAGGGTAAAGGACTCCGGGCTCACAAAGGTCTGCTTGGCAGCAAAGATAGCCCCCATAATCCCCGAAAAGGCCGCGCCGGTGGCAAAGGCCAGAAGCTTGGTGGGCAGAAGGGGTATTCCCATGGCCTTGGCCGCAATCTCATCCTCGCGGATGGCCACCCAGGCCCGCCCAAAGCGAGAGTTGGCCAGGCGGATGTTCACCAAAATGACCACCCCGATGACCAAAAGCACCAACAGGTAGAAGAAAAAGGCGTAGGTGATGTAGCTGTCAATGGGCTTGCCGTATACCTGCTCGGCCCCAATAGCCTGCAGGAACTGGGTGAGGAAACCCACCTCGGGCCGGTTCACCGGGGTAATGCCCTGGGGGCCGTTGGTGATGTTGAGGGGCTTGTCCAGGTTGTTGGCGAAGACCCGCACCACCTCGCCCAGGCCCAGGGTGACGATGGCCAGGTAGTCGCCCCGCAACCGAAGGGCCGGCAGCCCAATAAGCACGCCGGTGATGGCTGCGGTAATGATGGCCAAGGCCATGAAAAGGTAGAGGTAGTTCCCGGGGAGACCACCGGGCGGGAACCCCTCAATGAACTGGGCGGCCTGCGGGGAGCCAAAGATGCCCCAGGTGTAGGCTCCTATGGCAAAGAAGGCCGCAAAGCCCAGGTCCAGAAGCCCAGCCTGGCCCACCACCACGTTGAGGCCCAGGGCCAAGGCGGCGAAAATTCCAATTTGGATGCCCAGCTCAAACAGGAAGGAGTTGGTAAGCCCTGCAATAGGCACGGAGATGAAAAGGATGGCCGCCCCCAGCGCCACCCGGACCAGGGTGGAGAGATTGGGCAGCAAGAAGCAGGCGATCAGAACGCCCAAAAGACCATAAAAGGCCAGCTTGTCCCCTGGGTTGAGGCGCAAGAGGAGGGTCAGGGTCAAGGCTAGCACCGCCAGCAGGCCCGAGCGCCAAGCGGTGGACATCCGGCCTAGGCTGACCAGGGCCACCGATGCCAGAAGGGCCAGGTTGACCAGGTCGCTGGCAGGCCTGAGGAGCGCCCCCACCACCGAAAGGGCGGTAAAGGCCAGGGTGAAGGGGAAAACATAGCCGTTCATACCTTCTCGCTCACGTTCTGGCCAAAGATGCCCTGGGGCCGGAAGAGCAGGAGGAGGACCAGGGTCAAGAAAGCGAAGACGTCCTTGTACTCCGTGCCGAAGTTGCCGTTGGTCAGGAAGGGCAGGTAGGTCCCCGAGAGGGTCTCGAGCTGACCCAGAATCAGCCCCCCCACCATGGCCCCAGGGATGTTCCCGATGCCTCCCAGCACCGCCGAGGTGAAGGCCTTCAGCCCTGGGAGCACCCCGGAGTAGGGGGTAACGTTGGTGTAAAGAAGGCCAAAGAGCACCCCTGCTACCCCCCCTAAGGCACCCCCAATCAGGAAGGTGCGGGATATGATGGTGTCGGGATTAATCCCCATCAGGGCGGCGGTCTGCATGTCCTGCGAAACCGCGCGTATGGCCTTGCCCAGCTTGGTGCGGTTGACCAGGTAGGTAAGGCCGATGAGCATCAGAACAGAGACCCCTATGATGAGCACCCCCTTCATCTGGATGGTGGTCTGAAGGGGCAGCTCAAAGACCTGGTTGAGGGCCTCGTAGGTGCGGTACTGCATGTTGAACTCGTTGTGGCGCAGGGCTGCGTAAATGCGGGTCAGGTCTTGCAGCAAGAACGAGACCCCAATAGCGGTAATCATGGGCACCAGGATGTTCTTGCTGCCCCGCTTCCGCAAGGGGCGGTAGGCGAAGCGCTCCACCAGCACGGCCATAAAACCCGAACCCACCGCAGCGAACAGAAGGGCCACCAGCAGGAGGAGGAAAGGGTTGGGGATAACCGGGGCGGCAGGGTTGCCCCAAAAGCGGAAGACCTCGAGCCCAATCACCGCCCCTATCATGAAGACCTCGGAGTGGGCAAAGTTGATGAGGCCCAGCACCCCGTAAACCATGGTGTAGCCCAGGGCCACCATGGCGTAGACAAAGCCCAGCAGCAGGCCCTCTAAGATGGTCTGCGGCAGGATGGCAATCAGGTCACCCAACGTCAAGCGAACCTCCTACGCATAGGGCACGCCATTGTGACACGCCGTACCCTTTTGCGCTTTAGCCTGCCAGAGTATAAAGGTTGCTCTGGTTGCTGACAACAGGGCATCTAACTTATTGGGGCTATAAGCTTGGAGCTGAGCCATTCCCAAAGGCGATCCAAGGGACTCCTGTGGGCCTGCAGGCGTGCCGAGCGGGCAGCCTCGGCCGGGCCTATGTCGTGCCCCAGGGCCTGGGAGAGGAAGTAACGGTGGTCCGAGATCCAAAGGTACAAATCGGCCTCGGTGCGCCCGGGGAAATCCCTAAGCACGCCGTTCTCACGGATCTGCAACACCGTGGGAAGGTAGAGGTTGTCGTACCAATCGGTCACCGCCTCCTCCCAGCTCACCGAGCGCTTCTGGTCCAGGCCCATAAAGTACTGGTGCGTGCGGATGTGGTCCAGCAAAACGTCATAGCGGCCTGGTTTGCTAAAATAGCGGCCTGGTTTGCTAAAGAGGATGGGCTCATGGCCAGGGCGTAGCTGGGAAAGCCGGGTCTTTTCCAAAAACTGGGCGTACTCGCCCTTTAGGATGACGTCCCTTGGGGTGTCCTTGGGGTCCAGTTCCACCGGGACATCCAGCTCAATGACATAGGCGTCAATGTAACGCTGCCCCAAGGCTTTGGCTAAAGCGGTGCGGTGGTTGCCGTCTTTTACAAAGTAGGCCTCCCCCACTTTGTAGACCTCTATTGGGGGAAACTCCACTCCTTGGAGCTGGGCCTGCCGAAGCCTGGCCCAGCGGTCCAGGGTGTGGGGCTCCTTGGGGAGAAACTCGGCGTCAAAGTCGCCGTAACGGTCAACGCTGCCTATAATCTTGTCTACCTCAATGGTCTGTAGCCCCTTGTAAGCCTCACCCCGGGGCCGCAAGGCCGAAACCAGGCTGTAGGGCAGAAGGTCGTTGGGCTTTCCCTGCAGCCTGCGGAGTATGTCGTGCAAGAGCACCCGGCGCGAAAGAGCCTCGGCCTCAAACTGGGCTTGGCGCTCCAAATCCATAGCGAGAAAACCCTGCACCTCAACCACAACGAAAAGGACACCGCCTGTACGCCTAGGGATTTGGCCGGGAACGAACCGGCCCATCCCTATAGTAGCACCCCAGTCATGGCCGCGATGAAAAGCGGGGGTCTTTCCCAAGACCCCCTGCGCCCCGGTTGGGGTTAGAGAACGAGCAGCACCTTGCCGGTGGTTTCGCGTCCCTGCAGGGCTCTGTGGGCCTGAACGGCCTGCTCCAGCGGAAACTCAGCGCCGATACGGATTTTAAGACTGCCCTCTCGAGCCCACCCCATCACCTCGGAGGCCCGCCATTCCAGCTCCTCGCGGGTCTGGGTGTAGTGCCACAGGGAAGGGCGGGTCAGGTAGAGGCCGCCTTTCCGGTTGAGCACCTGAGGGTCAAAGGGGGGCACCGGGCCGCTGCTCTGGCCATAAAGCACCAGCATCCCCCGCACCCGCAGGCTGTTCAGGCTGCCTTCCCAGGTAGCTTGGCCCACCCCATCGTAGACCACGTCCACCCCTTTTCCCCCGGTGAGCTCGCGCACCCCTTGGTCAAAACCCTCGTAGGGCAGCGTGTGGTCGGCCCCGGCCTCCTTGGCCAAAAGCCGCTTAGCCTCAGAGGAAGCGGTGGCGATGACCGTGGCCCCAACCATCTTGGCCATCTGGATAAGGAGAAGCCCCACCCCCCCTGCCCCAGCGTGCACCAAGCAGGTCTCCCCCGGGCTAAGGGGGTAGGTGCTTTTGACCAGGTAATGGGCGGTGAGCCCCTGGAGCATGGCGGCCGCGGCCACTTTGGCCTCCAGCCCCTCGGGAATGAGCACCAGCTTGTCGGCAGGCACCACAGCGTACTCCGCGTAGCTGCCCTGCACGTTGCAGTAGACCACCCTATCCCCGGGCCGAACCTGAAAGACCCCCGGCCCCACAGCCTCCACCACCCCGGCGCCCTCCTCGCCCACCGTGAAGGGGGTGGGGACAGGGTACAGGCCGGAACGCTTATAGGTGTCTATGAAGTTAACCCCGGCAGCCTGGAGCCGCACCAGGACCTGACCCTCTCCCGGGGTAGGAATGGTCACTTCCTCCAGCACCATGGCCTCGGGGCCGCCCGGCTGGTGAACGCGGATGGCTTTCATGCGCATAGGACCCCACCGAAGGCCTCAGAAGCCCAGGTTCACCCCCACCGCCCCTCCTAGGCCAAAGGCGTTTGAACCCAGGAAGTACATGGGGTGAACCTCCACGAAAACCCCTACCAACGGGAGCCCCACGTTTAGGTAGGTTCCCACCACCCCTCGCAGGCCCAGCCCCCCAGCGGCAGGCCCTTGGTTCAGCAGAGAAACGGTGGTTCCGGTGGCGTAAAAGAGCCCAGCCCCGGCGTATAAATCGGTCAGGGGCACAGAGGCCAGAAGGTCAGCGCCACCCCCCAGCGAGGCCACCCCTCCGGTGAAAAAGTTGGCCCCGGCGTAGACCCGCCCGTCCAGTAAAGGTGCCAGGGAGAACCGGGCCCCAGCGTTCAGACCAAAAGCGCTCCCCGCCATTACCTGAAGGCTTTGGGCAAAGGAAGGAGCGAGCAGGAGCAGGAAAAGCACAGCCCACTTGCGCATGCGCGTACCTCCAGGCTGAGTATAACAGCTCACCTGGGCACCGATGCCAGCAGCTCCGCAATCTGCACGGCATTGAGGGCCGCCCCCTTGAGGAGCTGGTCGCCCGCCACAAAAAAGTCCAGCCCGTTGTCAAAGACCAGGCTCTTGCGAATCCGCCCTACCTCCACGTTGAACTTCCCGGTGGCCGTGATGGGAAGGGGGTAGCGCTTTTGCGCCGGGTCGTCTACCAGGTCCACCCCAGGGGCCTGGCGCAGCACCTCTCGAGCCGCCTCGGGGCTCACCGGTCGCTCAAACTCCACCGTGACCGCCTCGGCGTGAACCCGCAGGGTGGGCACCCGAACCGCCGTGCAGGAAACCCGAAGGGTGGGATCGCCGATGATTTTCTGGGTCTCCCACAGCACCTTCATCTCCTCCCGGGTGTAGCCGTTCTCCTGAAAAGCGTCAATGTGGGGAATCACGTTGAAGGGCAACGGATGGGCGAACACCTTGTGCTCCACGGGGTGCCCCTCCAAAAAACGCCGGGTTCCTTCCAGCAGCTCCTCCATACCGCTGGCCCCCGCGCCGGAAGCGCTCTGGTAGGTGCTTACGATCACCCGCCGGGCCCTAAAGGCGCGGTGCAGGGGGAAAAGGGCCATCACCAGGATGGCCGTGGTGCAGTTGGGATTGGCGATGATGTTCTTGTGCTTCCTCAGCGCCTCTGGGTTGACCTCCGGCACCACCAGGGGCACCTCCGGGTCGTAGCGGAAGGCCGAGGAGTTGTCAATGACCACCGACTCCCTGGCCCAAAGCGAGGCGTACTGCTTGGAGATGCTCGCCCCCGCGCTGGCCAGGACCACATCCGCCGGCAGAGGGGTCTCCGGCAGCACCTCCACAACTACCTCCTCGCCCCGGAAGTTCAGGCTTCTCCCCGCCGAACGGGCTGAGGCGTACAGCTTCAGCTCACCGACAGGAAACTCGCGCCGTTCCAAGACCCTAAGAATCTCCCGGCCCACCGCACCGGTCGCACCCACAACGGCCACTCGCATCGCGCATCCTCCTCCAAACAAAAAACCTGCCGAGCTGGCAGGCAAGGCGACGGCCCTAAGGCCGCCGCCTAGGAAGTGGTGGTATACCAAACCATCCGCCCCCAGCATAAGCCGGGCTTTGGCTAAAGTCAACAGGGACTAGGCTTGACGAGATGGGGTTATCCCCCTATACTTTCCCTTGCTGTTTGCGGGGCTGTGGCGCAGTTGGGAGCGCGTCTGAATGGCATTCAGAAGGTCAGGGGTTCGAGTCCCCTCAGCTCCACCAAAGGAAGCTCGAGCCAGGCGGCTCGAGCCAAATTTTTTAGGGCCTTACCCCTGCACCCGATGGGCCAACAAGCGGAGGCCCACCAAAACCACAAACACCGTACCCCCCTCGTGGGCCACTACCCCCAGGGGCAGGGGCACCTTACCGGCCAGGGCGAAGGCCCCCACCACCCCAATCACGCTCAGGGCAAAGGCCAGGTTGAAGTAGACCGTGCGGGCCGTGTCGCGGGCCAGCCGCTGGGCCCCAACCAGGCGGGTGAGGTCGTTTTTCATGAGCACCAGGTCGGCGCTCTCCAGGGAAACGTCCGAGCCTGCGGCCATTGAAACCCCCACATGCGCGGCGTTGAGGGCTGGCGCGTCGTTGATGCCGTCCCCCACCATGACCACCGTCCCCTCGCGAGCAAGCTGCTGGACCCGCAGGAGCTTCTGCTCCGGCAAAAGCTCCGCATAGACCTCCTCAATGCCGAGCTGTTTCGCGACATGCTCGGCCACCACCTTGCGGTCCCCAGTGAGCATGATGACGCGGACCCCTTGGGCCTTGAGCCGGGCAACAACCTGGGCCGCCTCGGGTCGGGGCGTATCCGCCACCCCCAGCAGGGCCATCGGCCGACCCTCCACCCCCAGCACCGCGGTTGTTTGGCCTTGTTCTTCCAGCTCTATCAGACGCCTTTCCAAGGCCCCGGGCAGATCTATTCCAAGCTCCTTCAGCAGACGGCGGTTGCCCACCCAGACCTGCCGCCCATCGGCCAGGGCCCCCACCACCCCGTGCCCCCGGATGGCCCGCACCTCCCGGACCTCAGGCACAGGGCCCCGGTGGGCCTGGACAATGGCCTGGGCAATGGGGTGCTCGCTGTAGCGCTCAATTCCCGCGGCCAGGGCCAAGGCCTCGTCTTTGCTTCCATAGAGCACATCCAGGCGCACCAACCGCATCCGGCCCTCGGTCAGGGTACCGGTCTTGTCAAAGGCGAAGATGCGGGCTTGAGCCAGGGCCTCCAAGGCAGCCCCGCTCTTGAAGAGCACCCCGGCTCGAGCCCCCGCCGCCATAGCTGAGAGCACCGCGGCGGGTGTGGCGATGACCACCGCGCAGGGGCTGGCCACCACCAAAAAAGTCATCGCCCGGTACCAGGCCTCGCCCGCCCCCAGCCCCAGGACAAAGTGGGTCAGGGCGAAGATCACCGGGGCCGAGAGCAGGACCACCACCGTGTAGGGCCCCTCAAAACGCTCCGCGAAGCGCTCGGTGCGGCTCTTGCTGGCCTGGGCGCGCTCAACCAACCGGATAAGCTGGGCCAACGTGCTCTCGCCCGCGGGGCGCTCCACCCGCACCCGCACCACCCCGTGCCCGTTCAGGGTGCCGCTTTTTACCTGGTCGCCGGGCCTCTTATCCACCGGCACGCTCTCGCCCGTAAGGGCGCTCTCGTCCACATCGGTATAGCCTTCCAGCACCGTGCCATCGGCAGCAAAGCGCTCGCCTGGCCGAACCAGCAGAACATCGCCCGGTTGAAGCGCCTCCAGGGGCCTCCACTCCTCCCGTCCATCAGGCAGCAGCACGCTGGCCCCCTCCGGGTGAAGGGTCATCAGGGCCTCAATGGCCCGCCGGGTGCGCCGCATGGCCCAGCTTTGCAGGGCGTTGGAGAGGCTAAATAAGAACAGCAAAACGGCCCCATCCCCCGCTCGGCCCACCGAGGCGGCTCCCAAGGCCGCCACCACCATGAGCAGGTCCACATCAAGCTTGCGCTCCTCCACCAGGCTGCGCGCGGCCTTAATGGCAGCGGGAACCCCCCCAGCCAAAAAGGACAAAAACCAGCAGCCAAGCTGAAGGGTGGGCTGCTCGAGGCCTTCAGCCACAAAACCGCCCACCACCCCTAAAAGGGTCACAGCAGAAAGGAAAAAGCCCCGGCCTACCTCATCCACCCATAAACGACCCCAGGGCTTCTTGGGAACCTCAGCAGATACAACAAGAGCGTTCATAGCAGCAATCTCCTAAATAAAAATAGTAACTATTTTCAATAAAAACCACAAGACTCCAGCCCAGCGTCAAAGGCGCCTAACCGCCCACATGCACCACCGGACGGCGGCGCGGGTCGGGCTCGGCCCGGCGCAAAATCTCGTGGGTGAGGCTCGCAATGTCCCCTTCGCCCCAAAAGAGAAATCGCAGGGCCTGCTGAAAGGGGCCTAGATCGCCCCATTCCAAATAAACATGAGGCCGCTGTCCAGTCTGATCGCGCAGGTAGAGCAGGATGGCCGCTATAGCGTTGGGCACGCTGGCCGACTGGGTGCGCAGAACCCGGTAAGGGCCTACCTGCACCCCAATCACCCGCACCCGGCTAGAAAACTCCGAAGGGTCCAGCACCGCCACCTCTAAGAACAAAAGCGTGCCCTGGCCAGGCAGGTGGGTTTCCAGGCGCATCTCCTGCTCCTTCTGGCTATACTCAAAGACGCTGCCCCGCTCCCGGTGGTGGGCAATGAGGCGCAGCTCGCCCTGGGCCTGCGCGATAAAGCGCCGGGCCTCCTCGTCTAGCTCCACCTCCACCACCCGCAGCTCAAAGGCCCGCAGCACCCTCGAAACCAGCGAAACAACCAAAACAGCCGCAATGAACAGCAAGGCGATCCAGAGGCCGGTGGGGCGCTCGTGGACGTTCATCGCCCAGGTATAGACAAAAATCAGGCTGATAAGGCCAAACCCAACCGTGCCCCCCCAGCCCTTCCGGCGCAGCAGAGTGAGGAATACCGCCAGGGAAGCTGAGGTCATCAGGGCCAGCACCCCCGTAGCGTAGGCCGCACCCTGGGCGTCCACATCGGCCCGGAAAAGCAGGGTTATGGCAAAGGCGACGGTGGTGAAAAAGAGCACCAAGGGCCGGGGTATGCGGGTCCACTCGGGGGCCATGCCGTAGCGGGGAAGGTAGCGCGGCACCAGGTTCAGAAGGCCCGCCATGGCGCTGGCCCCGGCAAACCACAGAATGAGGATGGTGGATAGGTCGTACAGCGAGGCTAGCCCCGGCCCCAGGTAGGCGTGGGCCAGGTAGGCCAGGGCCCGCCCATTGGCCGCCCCACCCGGCTGGAATTCCCCAGAAGGAATCAGCAAGGTGGTAACCAGGCTGCTGGAGAGCAGAAAAACGCTCATGATAAGGGCCGCACTCAAAAGCAGCTTGCGGGTGTTGTGCACCCGCCCCCAGGGCTGGGCCTCGGTGTCCCCCGGCCCCCCCCTCACG
>NZ_QWKZ01000130.1 GCF_003574085.1 Meiothermus luteus
CTGCGGGCGAGGTCGGAGAGGGTGGGGTCTAGGGGGCCGGAGAGGAGGGCGGAGAGGAAGAGGGCCAGGTTGGTGCGCGCGGGTTTCCTGAGGGACCGGAAGACCGTGTAGACCCAGGTTGTGGTAGCCTGCAGGAGGGGGGTTTTGGTTCGCATACCTTACCAACCCCCCTCCTTATTTCCGCCTGTCAAGTCCCTACGGAACAAAGTGATGAGAGGTCAGGGTCCACAGACCCCTTTTCTTGAGTTTCTTCCGCCAGCCACCAGCGGTGAGAAGCAGCCCATCCTTGGCTTGGGCTGATAGAGCCCCGCCTCCTTGCGGCTCACTGGCAGGAGGGGCAGACCCCCCGCAGCTCCAGGCGGGCTTCCTCCACGAACCAGCCGGTTCGGTTCTCTATCGCGGTTTTGATGGGCTCAGGATTGAACTCGGGCAGCTCGCGGGCTAGGATGTCCTGGACAGCGCCGCACTGCACGCATAGCAAGTGGTGGTGCCGCTCGGTGTAGCCGTCGTAGCGGGTATGGCCCTGCTGGTCCTTGAACTCCCAAAGGAGCCCGGCGTTGCGCAGCACCTGCAGGTTCAGGTATACGGTGGAGAGGCCAATGTTGTGGCCCTTTTTCCTCAAGCCCTGGTGCAGCTCTTCCGGGGTGGGGTGGGTGTTTTTGCGGTCCAAGTAGGCCAGGATGCGCTCCCGCGGCAGGGTGTGCCGCAAACCCGCTGCCCTCAGGCGCGACCGGTGGCTCTCACGCTCTTTGGCTTTGGCCATGGGAACCCCCTGTACAACTTTCACCACTATAAAAGATTTTCAGGAAAAGGGTATCGGTGGGACTCGAGGGGCGTCAGGAGCCCCTTAGGCGCTGGGTGCTATACTGGGGGTGCTGTGGAGAAGCCGGTGTACCGCTTTCTGCACCTGGTTTTTGCCTTGGGGGCCCTGCATCTGCTGCTACTGGTGGGCCTCGAGGTGCAGCGGTTGGTGGGGCTTCGCCGGGAAATTGCCTTGGCCGCAAGCCGGGTGGCCCAGCTCGAGCTGCGCAACCAGCAGCTAAGCGAGGAGCTGCAGATGGCCGCCGACCCCGCCTACCGGGAGGGCCTGGTACGCCAGATGGGCTATGTCCACAAGGATGAGCTGCTGCGCCGCTGGCCCCAGCGCTAAGGGGTAGTATGGGGTCTATGCTTGAGCGGCTGACCGAACAGTTCCTGGAAGACGAGGCGCTCACCGAGGGGCTTTCCGACGAGGAGGCGGGGGTACTTCTGGGGTGGCTGATTGGGGTGCTGGAAGATCTCGAGGCTCACGCCCAGGCCTCTGCGGAGGGTTTGGTGGGCCAACTCAAGCGCTTGGGCCGCCAGATCACCCGCCTTTCGCGGTGCTACGGCGTGCCGGTGGACGAGCTGATTGACCTGGTGGAGCTGGCCTGGGAGGAGCCTGGGGACGAGCCCTCGGCGCGCCCCATGCAGGCCTGAAGCTTGTATTAAGACCCTTTGGTGCAAATTCAACGGCCCTAGGGTGCCGGGGGGTTTACCCTAGGGGCATGAGCAGGGAGCGCGCATTTGAAACCACATTCGGCCTGGCCCGGCCCTGCCAAGGCCGGCCCCGCCCAATGGCCGCGGGCCGGGTTTCGCTGCGCAACTGGCTCTTGCCCGCCCCCTCTGGGCTGGGCGAGGCACCCCGGCGGCCGCTCCTCGGCTGGAAGCATTCCGCCTGAGCATTGCCCTGCCCAGCCGCCCCCGCGCCTCCCGGGGGCGGTGCTATTGGGTCTCGCCAGGCTTGCTCAAGTCGGGGCCCAGCCGCACCGTGAGGTCGCCGTAGAGCGCCGCTTCGCCCGAGATTCGGTAGGGCAGCCCCAGCGCTTCCCCTAGGGCCTGGGCCAGCCCAGCCTCGCCGTTGGTCAGCACCTCGCTTTTAGGGGGCGGGCCCTCTACCTCCCGCAGCAGAACCCGCAGCCCCAGCTCCCTCAGGCGGTCCCGCAGGCCGATGGCCTGGGCCTCCTGAGGGGCGGTGTAGAGCACCACCACCAGCCGTCCTCGCAAGTCCTCGGGGCGGGCCTCAGAGGACGGGGGAAGGTCGCTGAAGTAGCGGTCCATCAGCCGCCTGAGCCCGGCCTGGTCCACCTCCCAGCCCTGACCGAACTGGCCCGGGGTGAGAAGCGAGACCAGCTCAGGCTGGGTGGCCAGGAAGCCCAGGAGGGCCCCGATTTCCTCTCGGGTCAGGTCAGTACGGACGTGGGGCTCCACCTGGGCAAGGGCCTGGGGCAGCCGCAGGAGGCCCGCAGGGGAGAGGAGCTGCTGCTTGAGGGCGTTGAAGAAGTTCTGCTGGCGCTGGATGCGGCCAATGTCCCCCAGCGGGTCGTGGCGAAAGCGCAGATAGCCCTCGGCCTGGGCGCCGTTTAGCCGCTGGCATCCCGGCTCCAGGTTGATTTCCAACTTGGCCGCGGTGTCGCGGTAGTGCATGGCCTTCTCTACGCAGACCTCGAGGCCCCCCAGGGCGTCTACGCCGCTGCGAATCGCGTCCACACTCACCGCTAGGTAGGCGTCTATGCTGACCCCGGTGAGGTTCTCAACCACCTCTTTGGCCAGCTCAGGACCGCCGAACTTGTTGGCGTGGTTGATGATGTACCGGCCATACCCGGGGATTTGTACGTACACGTCCCGCGGGATAGAAAGCACGCTGATCCGGTGGGCCTTGGGGTCAAAGCGCACCAACAGGTTGACGTCGGAGAGGCCGCGGAAGTTTTCCGGCGCGCGCTGGTGGTAGTACTTGTACTCAGGGGCTACCCCGAGCACCAGCAGGTTGAGAGGCTCGTTGAGCTTGCGTGGAAGGGCGCCGTAGCGCAAAAGGGGTTGCAGGAGCGGGTAGGTCCACCAGCCGACCCCAACCAGCGCCAGCAAGAGCCCCCACAGGAGGAAGCGTCGCATACCTCCGCCAGTTTAGCCCAGCCTGGGTGAGGAGAGGGGCTACTGCTGGGAGAGGGTGCCGATAATGCGGAAGAGGGGCAGGAACATCCCGGCCACAATGACCCCCACCACGACCCCCAGGAAGATGATCATCAGGGGTTCAATGGCCGCGGTGAGCGCGCTTACCGCTTCGTCTACCTCCCGCTCGTAGAAGTCGGCGATCTTGGTGAGCATGGTGTCCAAGGCGCCGGTCTCCTCCCCGATGGCCACCATAGAGCCCACCATGGGGGGGAAGACCTGGGGGTGGGCCTGGAGGGTGGTGTAGACCGGCTCGCCGGCCTGGATGGCCACCTTGGTCTGTTCCAGGATGTCTTCCACGATGGCGTTGCCAGCGGTGCCCTTGGTGATGTCTAGGGCTTCTACGATGTTCACCCCGCTGCTTATAAGCAGGCCGAAGGTGCGGGAGAAACGGGCCAGGGCGCTTTTCTTCACCAGGTTGCCGAAGATGGGCAGCCTGAGCTTGATCTGGTCAATTTGGCGCCGCCCCCGCTCGGTGCGGTAGTAGGAGCGGTAGCCGAAGTACAGGCCCACCGCTAGGAGCAGGAGGAACAGGCTGCTTTGCCGCAGGAAGTCAGAGATGGCCATGAGCGCCCGGGTGAGCAGGGGCAGCTCGGAGCCCAGGCCGGTCAGAATCTGGGCGAACTGGGGGACGATGGTGGTGAGGAGGAAATAGGTGACCCCGATGGCGAAGACAAAGACGATGGCTGGGTAGGTGAGGGCTGAACGGATTTTCCCAATGAGGGCCAGCTCGTTTTCCTGGAAGGTGGCCAGCCGGTCTAGGATGGTGTCTAAGGAGCCAGAGGTCTCCCCGGCCCGGACCAGGTTGATGTAGAGCCGGTTGAAGAGCTTGTGGCGGCTCAGGGCCTCGCTGAAGTTGGCGCCCCCCTCCACCTCCAGCCGCACGTCCCGCAGAATCTCTTGGAACTTCTTTTTCTCGGTCTGCTTCTCCAGGATGGCCAGGGCCTGCACGATGGGTAGCCCGGCCCCCAGCATGGTGGCGAGCTGGCGGCTGAAGATGGCTAGGTCCTTGAGGCCGGGTTTGGGTTCCAGGACCGACAGCTTGATCTCGGCCTGGAGGCCCCGTCCCGGCTCCTTAATCTCGGCGATGAAGAGCCCCTTTTCCCGCAAGACCCGTGCTGCTGTGCGGATATCGTCGGCCTCAATAACCGCGCTGATGAGCCGACCCTGTCTGTCCCGGGCCTTATACTGATAGGCTGGCATACTGGCTCTAGTATAGCCCCGGGAAGCCCCGGTTCTGGTGATGTAGGCTATGGCCCAGCATGAACTCAAGGCCCAGCTCCTGGCGGTGCTGTTCGCCGCTGGGCGGCCCGTTTCCCTGGGTGAGTTGCGCTCGCTGGCCCCGGAGGAGACCCTGCTCAGGGCCCTTGCGGCCCTGGAGGGTGAGCTGAGGGAGGGGCAGATGGGGGTGGAGCTCGAGCGGGTGGCGGGAGGCTGGCGGCTGGTGGTGCACCCCCGGCACCTGGAGGCGGTGGAGCAGGTGCTTCGTCCCACCCCTCCCCGCCTCTCCAAGGCCGCTTTGGAGGTGCTGGCCCTCATCGCCTACCGGCAGCCGCTGACCCGTTCTGAGCTGGAGGCCCTGCGGGGCCGGAGCGTGGAAGGGGTGCTGGAGGGCCTTCTGGAGCGGGGGCTGGTGAGGGTGGTGGGCGAGAAGGAAGCGGTGGGCCGGCCCAAGCTCTACGGCACCACCGAGCGCTTCCTGGAGGTCTTTGGCCTGGAGAGCCTGGACGACCTGCCGCCTTTGGGGGAAGGGCCGGTGCTCCTGCTGCGGGGCTAATGTGGGGCTAAGCGGATGCGGGTGGCTCAGGAAGGGAAGGGTTGTGACGTTTTTTGGATGGCTGCCCCTGCTTCGTTATAATGCCGCGGGATAGAGGGAGGCGTGACGATTCGGGTAGACCTGGTTCCCAATCCGCCCTACTCCGGGCCGGTGTTGTTGGTGGATGTGTGGTTTGGTAGCGCGGTGGGCCTTTTGCTCTCCTCCGGGGCCCAGGAGGTCTGGGTCGCTAGGAGCGCGCGGGCGGCCCAGGTTTTGGCCGAGGGGGGTGGGGTGCTGCTGGGCGAGGAGGAGGGGCTGCCGCCGGAAGGCTTTCATCACGGCCTATCCCTGCGGGCCCTGGAGCGGCTCGAGGTGGCCGGAAAGACCTGCGTGCTGCTGGCCCCGGGCTTGGCCGGGGCGCTGGAGTCGGTTCCACTTTTTAGCCTGCTGGGCTATTTCAGGAACGCCCGAAAGGCCCTGCATCAGGCCCAGATGGAGAGAATCGGGACCCTGGTGGCTGCGGCCGACAAAGGCTGCCCGCCCAGCCTGGCCAACACCGTGGTGGCGGGGTTTCTGGCCCGGCGCCTGGAGCAGCTCGCGGGGCTTAGGGACGGCCTGCAGGAGGGGGCCCGGGTGGCTGCCCGGTTGCTCAAGAACTTTCCTGACCCACAGGAGGCCTTGGTGCAATCGGAGGAGGGCCAGGCCCTCCTGCGGGCCGGCCGGAGCGAGGACCTGGCTCTGGCCAGCCTGATCAGCGTGGAGGAGCGGGTGCCCAGGCTTGTGGAGGTGCGGCGGCTCGAGGCGGAGCGCTACGGCTTGAGCAAGACCCGCTACGGCTTTTGTTTCCGGGGGTGAGGGTGCGGCGGGTTGAGGTACTGGGGACCCCGGTGGACCTGGTGGACCTCCAGGGGGCCTTGGCTTGGATAGAGGAGCGGATTGCCCGCCCCCTGCCCCACTGTGTCCAGGTCATCACCACCAACCCTGAGGCGGTGGTGCGGGCCCAGGCCGAGCCGGGCCTCATGCGGGCCTTGTGGGAGAGCGAGCTGGTCACCGCCGACGGGGTGGGCATCGTGTGGGCGGTGGCGCGCCTGACCGGCCACCGGCTTACAGAGCGGGTACCGGGCTCGGAGATTCTTCCCGCTCTCTTCGCACGCATGGGCGGGCGGCTGAGGGTCTTCTTTCTGGGGGCCGCCCCAGGGGTGGCTG
>NZ_QWKZ01000131.1 GCF_003574085.1 Meiothermus luteus
GGCCAGAAGCCGTCTCAGGGTCTCTGCTTCCCTCCCCTCCGCCTGGGCCTGGGCCAGGGTGGTCCGCAGGTGCAGAGCCAGGATCTCCACCAGCCGCACCTGGGGGGATTGCCCCTTGCGGCTCCCCCTGAGGGTCTTTCTGTCCACCCCCCACACCCCTTCCCCCTTCACCTCCGGGAAAGAGGTGGGTCCTTTGCAGGGGAGTCTATGCGGCAGAGGAGGGCCAATAGGTCTAGCCCAAAGGGTGTATAGCGGTCAAGTCTGGGCGCGGCCGGCCGATGCCCCTATAATGACCCTTTGTGCTGATTCGGCTGGGCGAGAGCGAGTTTCCCCTGCGGCCCGCCCCGGAGGTGCTCGAGGTAGGTTTTGGCGATGGGCGCTTTACCGCGGAGCTGGCCCGGCGCCACCCAGAGTGGCGCATACTGGGGGCCGAGGTATCGGCCGCCTCGGTGGCGAGGGCCCTGAAGCGCTTTCGGCGTGAGGGCATTGCCAATGTCTGGGTCTACCACGGCCAGGCCACCTTCGCCCTGCGCAACCTGGTGGCCCCGCGCAGCCTGGTGCGGGTGTACGTGAACTTCCCCGATCCCTGGCCCAAGGCCAAGCACGAGGAGAACCGCCTGTTGCGGAGGGCCTTTTTCCAAAGGCTCTCCACCCGCTTGGCGGAAGGCGGCGAGCTCTGGCTTACCACCGACCACGAGGGCTACTGGCGCTACGCCCAAGCCGAGGCTGCGGCCAGCGGGCTTTTTGATGTGGACACGCCGCCCCCACCCCCTCACCTTCTGACCACCAAGTACGCCCTCAAGTGGAAGGAGGTGGGCCGAAGCTTCTACCACGCGGTCTTCCGCAAGCGGGCCGAGGACCCTACCCCCTGGCCCCCTTTACCGAGGTGCCCTATGCCCCACGCCCTTATGTCCGGTACCCTGCCCAGGCTAGAGACGTTTGAGAAAACCGTGGTGCGCTTTGAAGGCGGAGCGGCGGTGCTGCTCGAGGTGGCGGCCTTCCCCGGGGGTTACTACTTTTTGACCCATGTTGAGGAGGGGGACCTGGTCCAGGATGTCCTTCTGGAGGTTCGCACCAGCGCCCACGGGCTGTATGTGGGCCTCTCTCGCTTTGGTGCGCCCTTGGCCACGCCCGGGGTAAAGGCGGCGGTGGCCTGGCTGGTGGGCTTTCTGGAGGGTCAGGGCCTGGGGGTACTGCAGCGCTCGTATTGAGGGGATTAATGCTTGGCGGTGTGATTTTTGGCCTTCCCCTCCTCCGCGGTGGCCTATAATGCCCCTAGTATGCCGGGCTCGGAAAGCCTACCTATGGTCTATGCAGCGGCTTTGACCGACCCCGGCCGCAAACGGGCCCTCAACGAGGACGCCGTGGCCCAGCTGGTGACCCCTTATGGGGGCATCTTCATCGTGGCCGATGGGATGGGGGGGCACCGGACGGGCGAGGTGGCCTCGCAGATGGCGGTGGACCGGATACTGGGGATGCTCCGCCAAAGCGAGCCCTCCCCCCAGGCCCTTCTAGAAGCCTATGAGGCCGCCAACGAGGCCATCTACCTGGCCGGCCAGAAGCCTGAATCGCGCGGCATGGGCACCACCTGCACCACCCTGTGGCTTGACCTGCCCTATGCCCTCATCGCCCACGTGGGCGATTCCCGGGCCTACCTGCTGCGCGATGGGGAGTTCACCCAGCTCACCCAGGACCACTCCTGGGTGGCGGACCGGGTGCGCCAGGGTCTGCTGACCGAGGAGGAGGCCCGGAGCCACCGCTGGCGCAACGTCATCACCAATGCCTTGGGCTCTTTCCCCGCTGCTCGAGTAGACCTGGTGGGCCTCAAGGTGCGCCCCGGCGATGTGTTTTTGCTCTGCTCGGATGGCCTAAGTGGGGTGCTGGAGGACCGGGTGCTCTCGGAGATGATTCTCACCAACCCTCCAGAGCCCGCGGTGGCCAAGCTCATCAAGCTGGCCAACGACTGGGGGGGCCCCGACAACATCAGCGCGGTGGTGGTTACCATTGGCAGCCAGGTGCCGGAGCGCTCCAGGCCCTATGCCCTGCCCCTGGAGACCAGCCCGGGCCAGCCGGTGCGGCTGCAGAGCGGAACCGACCTCGAGGTGCTCACCACACAGGTTTCCGAGCCCCCCCCACCGGCCTCTTTTTGGCAGCGCTGGGGTAGTGTGATCCTGCTTTTGCTGTGGTTCGGCCTTTTGGGCTTCGTGCTTTTCAACCAGTTCGGCTCGAGCTCAGGGCCATAAGGGCCCACCCGAGGCCCGGGCCTCGGGTGGGGTTCTTAGGCCAGTTTTCTGTGCAGCTCCTCCACCCGGTCGGTCCTCTCCCAAGGGAAGCCCTCCCGGCCGAAGTGGCCGTAGGCCGAGGTGGGGGTGTAAATGGGCCGCAGGAGGTCAAGCTGTTCAATGATGGCCCGCGGGCGGGCGTCAAAGACCTTCTGCACCAGTGCGGTGAGCTTCTCGTCGGGGACGGTGCCGGTCCCGAAGGTCTCCACCCGCATCCCCACCGGGTGGGCCTTGCCGATGGCGTAGGCCAGCTCAACCAGGGCCCGCTTGGCTAGGCCCGCGGCCACGATGTTTTTGGCGATGTAGCGGGCGTAGTAGGCTGCCGAGCGGTCCACCTTGGTGGGGTCTTTCCCGCTGAAGGCCCCTCCGCCGTGAGGGACTGCCCCGCCGTAGGTATCCACGATGATTTTGCGCCCGGTGAGCCCGGTGTCCCCGTGGGGCCCCCCGATTACGAACTTGCCCGAGGGGTTCACCAGGTAGAGGGTCTCCTTGCTCAGGTATTGTTCAGGGATGGCCCGCTCAATGACCTTGGTGCGGATGTCGTGGGCAATCTGGTCGGCCTCCACCTCCTCGGAGTGCTGGGCGGAGATGAGGGCGGTGCCCACATACAAGGGTTTGGGCCCATCGTAGACCACCGTAACCTGGGCCTTGCCGTCGGGACGCAGGTAGGGAATCTCCCCGGTCTTGCGGGCCTCGGCCAGCCGGCGGGTGAGGCGGTGCGCCAGGGAGATGGGCAGCGGCATCAGCTCGGGGGTTTCGTCGGTGGCGTAGCCGAACATCAGGCCCTGGTCGCCGGCGCCAATCCGGTCCAGCTCGTCCCGGGAGCCCAGCACCCGCCACTCCCACGACTCGTTGACTCCGCCCGCGATATCCGGCGACTGCTCGTCAATGGCGGTGAGCACCGCGCAGGTGTCCCCGTCAAAGCCGTACTTAGCCCGGGTGTAGCCCACCTCGAGCACGGTCTGGCGAACCAGCCGGGGGATATCCACGTAGGCCTCGGTGGTTATTTCTCCGGCCACCATCACCAGCCCCGTGGTTACCAGGGTTTCGCAGGCCACCCGAGCCTGCGGGTCTTTGGCCAGAATGGCGTCCAGAATGGCATCCGAGATGCGGTCGGCCAGCTTGTCGGGGTGCCCTTCCGTTACCGATTCTGAAGTCACCAGTCTTTGCAACTTGCTCCTCCTCCGGCGCGGCCCAGCCGCGTCAACCGAAAGAGTATAGCACTCCCCGTCAAGAAGCGCTGCGGCTTGGCACGGGCTGGGTGATAAGGGCCAAAAAAGCCTCCACCACCTGGGCGTCCAGGGTCTTTCCAGCTTGCCTTTTCAGCTCCATAAGGGCTTCCTCCTGGCTCCAGGCGGGCTTGTAGGGGCGGGACTGTAGAAGGGCGTCGTAGACGTCTACCACGGCGAAGATACGGGCCTCCAGCGGAATCTCTTCTCCCTTTAGGCCAAAGGGATAGCCCGAGCCATCCATCCGCTCG
This sequence comes from Meiothermus luteus, assembly GCF_003574085.1. Classification (GTDB taxonomy): domain Bacteria; phylum Deinococcota; class Deinococci; order Deinococcales; family Thermaceae; genus Meiothermus; species Meiothermus luteus. Next base: position 3,763 of record NZ_QWKZ01000131.1, read on the forward strand.
TGGTGGTAGCGCACGATATTGCGCGCGGTCTGGGAGAGGAAGCCCAGGTTCTCCAACATGCCAAAGCCGATGTCGCAGTGGCTCTGCATGATGCGCCACTCCGCTTCGGTAAGGGGGCCGGGCTTGAGTAGAATGGCGTCCGGGATGGCCAGCTTGCCTAGGTCGTGTAGGTAGGCCCCGGTGCGCAGGCCCTCCAAATCGGGGAAGCCCAGGACTCGCCCTAGGGCCTCGGTCAGGGCCACCACTCGGTCGGTGTGGCCCTTGGTCTCCAGGTCGCGCAACTCCAGCCCCAACCCCAAGGCCCGCAGGGCGTCCTCGCGGGTGCGGGTGATTTCCTCTAGGTGGGCGGCCCGCTCTAGGGCCCGCTCGAGCCGCCGGGCCACCGCCTCCAGGAGGGCGCTGTCCTCCTCTGAAACCACCGCCTTGCGCCCAAAGCTAGCCAGGGTGAGGGCCCCGTAGGGAGCCCCTTTGAGGAAGAGGGGGGCGGTGAGGAGGGTGCGCAGCTCGTGGGCCTGGAGCGAGGGCCAGGCCCCTTCCCAGGTCTGGTAATCCTCAATGTGCTGCACCTCTTTGGTGGCCAGCGCCAGCCCCATGAACCCTTTGCCCAGCACCACCGGGAGCCTGGCGAAGTGCCCCAGCCGGGCGTCCCCTGGGCGTTCGTAACCCAGGAGGAGTTCCACGAAGCCCTTGCCCTCCTGGGGCTGCTCGAGGACCAGGCGGTAGAATCCGCCGGCAGAGAACCCGGTGAGGTCAATGAGGGTTTCCAGGGCCCGCTGGGCCATGCGGGTGGGCTCGTCCAGGGTTTCCAGGTCGGCCGACATCTGGACCAGCCGGCGGTACCGCTCGGTCTCGCAGCGGGCCCGCTCGAGGGCCTGCAGGCGGGAGTAGGTGACCCCAGTCACCTCGGCCAGGGCTTCTACCACGTACCGGTCCTGGGGGTCCAGCCGGCCGCCCACCCCTGCGGTGTCCACCGAGAGTACCCCCATTAGCCGACCTTCCGGGTCGCTCAGCGGGACGCCCAGGTAGGCCGCATGGGTGCGCCGACCCGAGAGGTACACCGCCTCGGGGTGCTGGGAGGCGTCGTTTAGGTAGAGGGACCTTTGGTCCTCGAGCACCCGCCAGGCCAGGCCCCGCCCCCGTTCAAAACGCGCTCCTTGGGCCTTTTCGGCAGCAAAGCCGGCTGCGGCGACAATCTCCAGCACATCCTCCCCAGCTCGGTAGAGGCAAAGCAGGCTGGTGGAGGCCTGGGTCTGCTCCAGCGCCGCCTCCACCACCCGCTGGAGTAGCTCCTCGCTGGTTTGGGCTGCGCTCAGGCGCTGGCTAACCTGGGCTAGGGTCTGCACCCGGGCCAGTTCCCGGGCCTGGGCGGCCTCGGCCTCGAGCCGGGCCAGGGCCTGCCCTGCCCCTCGACCGAAGGCCTCCAGCACGGATACCTCCTCCGGTCCAAACGGGGCCTGGGCGTAGGCCGCCGCCACCCCGAAGTCCTGCTGGTGCCCGTCGTGCAGCGGGACGTACACCGCATAGGTGTCGTGCAGGTGCGTGGGGCGGATGTAGACCCGGGGGTCGTCCCGGGTAACCATCTGTACCCGCCGCTCGCTCAGGGCAGCCCAGGCGATGCCCACGTCCCTAGGCAGCAAGCTTCCCAAAGGGGCCTCCCAGCCCATGGCGAAGGCCACCCGCAGCGCTTCTCCTTCCCGCCTAAGCACGGTGGTGCGCTCCACCCCCAGGAGCTCCCCGATGAGCTGGGGCAGGGCCGCCCAAAGCTCATCGGCCTTGCGAAAGGTGGATAGCCTGGCGAGGGCGTAGGCCAGGCGTTCCTCCCGCTCGAGCCGGGCCTGGGTGTTCTGCCGCTCCTTCAGGGTCAAAAGCGCCACCCCCAGGTTTTTCCCCAGCTCCTGGGCGTAGGCCAGGGCCTTTGGGGGGAAGGGGGTTTTCCGGAAGCGGTCTAATACCAAATCTCCCTCGAGGTGACACCTATAGTAGGATTGGGGAATGGGTCGTAGGATTGCCCCAATCGATTGGACTGAAAGCGCAGAGGAGCTGGAGGCACAGTATAGACGGGAGAGGAACCTGGA
>NZ_QWKZ01000132.1 GCF_003574085.1 Meiothermus luteus
GCCTCCCCCACCGCCTGCCCAGCCCCCAGAAGCCCCCCAGGGTCCGTCTGGGCATCGCCCAGGACAAGGCCTTTAGCTTCTACTACCCCGAGAACCTGGAACTCATCGCGGGCTTCGGGGCCGAGCTGGTGCCCTTCAGCCCTCTGGCCGACCCCAGCCTGCCCGAGGGCCTGGGCGGGGTCTACCTGGGTGGGGGCTACCCCGAGCTCTACGCCGAGGCCCTCTCCGCCAACCAGGGAATGCGGCTGGCCCTTCGTCGCTTCAAAGGACCCATCTACGCCGAGTGTGGGGGGCTCATGTACCTGGGCCAGGCCCTCCAGACCGACGAGGGCCTCTTCCCGATGGTGGGCCTAATCCCCGGGGTTTCGCGCATGACCCCCCGGCTGGCCCTGGGCTACCGGACGGTGGAGGCCCTGAAGGACTCCCCCCTGGCCCAGCGGGGGTGGCAAGCCCGAGGGCACGAGTTTCACTTCAGCGAACGGCCGGCAATCCCTCCAGCCGCCTGGCGGGTCCTAGAGAGTGGCGCCCTCGAGGGGTACGCCAAAGGCCGGCTGCTGGCCAGCTACATCCACCTCTACTTCCCAAGCGAGCCCCGCCTGGCCGAGCGCTTGGTGGCCCAGGCGGCGCAACATGGGGAAGAATAGGGCCATGCCCAGGGCCATCATGGTTCAAGGGACCAGCAGCGGCGCCGGCAAGAGCCTATTGGTCACCGCGCTGTGCCGCTACTACGCCCGGCAGGGCCTCCGGGTGGCCCCTTTCAAGGCCCAGAACATGAGCAACAACGCCCGGGTGGGGGTAGGGGGGGAGATGGGGAGCGCCCAGTATTTTCAAGCCCTGGCCGCCAGGACCACCCCCGAGGTGCGGATGAACCCCGTGCTGCTCAAGCCCGAGGGGGAAACCCGAAGCCAGGTGGTGGTGCTGGGAAAGCCCCAGCCGGAACTCTCCCGTCTGCCCTGGCGCGAGCGCAAAACCCGGCTTTGGCCGGTGGTCCGGAGGGCTTTGCTCGAGCTCTTAGGGGAATACGACCTCCTGGTCATTGAGGGGGCGGGCAGCCCAGCAGAAATCAACCTGAAGGACAGCGACATCGTGAACATGCGGATAGCCCGGGAAGCAGGCGCGCGGGTGCTCCTGGTGACCGACATAGACCGGGGCGGGGCCTTTGCCCACCTCTACGGCACCTACCTGCTCCTGGAACCCGAGGAGCGCGGGCTGCTGCGGGGCTTTATCCTAAACAAGTTCCGCGGCGACGCCAAGCTACTTTCCCCCGCCCCTGAGCGGCTGGAGACCCTCACCGGGATACCCACCGTGGCGGTGCTGCCCTTCCTCGAGGGGCACGGCCTGCCGGAGGAGGACGGGGTCTTTGACGACAGGGCCACCGGGAAGGGCCTCAGCGTGGCCGTGGTGGCCTACCCCCGGGCCTCTAATCTGGACGAGTTTGAGCCCCTAAAACACCTGAGGGGGGTGCGGCTGGTCTGGGCACGAAAGCCCACGGACCTCCAGGGGGCCCACCTGGTGGTGCTGCCCGGCTCCAAGCACACCGCAGCCGACCTTTGCTGGCTGCGAGGGCAGGGCCTAGAGGAGCCCCTGCGGGCCCACGTCCGAGCCGGCCGACCCCTTCTTGGCATCTGCGGCGGGCTGCAGATGCTGGGCCAGGGCATCCACGACCCCCTGGGCCTCGAGAGCCCGGGCAGCCACACGGGGCTGGGCCTCCTTCCCCTCCAGACGACCTTTGAACCTCAGAAAGTGCAACGGCACACCCGGCTGCGGCTGGCCGGCCTTTCGGGATTCTGGGCTGCGCTGGAAGGGGTGGAGATAGAAGGCTACGAGATTCACCATGGCCAAAGCGGGGCCCTCTACCTCCAGCAGGGAAGCGTGCTGGGCCTCTACCTGCACGGCCTTTTTGAGAACCCCGAGGCCCTAAAGCGGCTTCTGGGGGGGAGCGCATGGAGCCTCGAGCCCACCTTTGAGGCCCTGGCTGAGCTGGTGGCCGCGCGTTTTACCCCTGGCTTCCTAGAAGGGCTGCTCGGGTAAAGCCCCAACACACACCCCTCCGGTCCCAAGCCTTAGCATAAGCCCATGCAGCTTGGATACTCCTTCTGCCCCAACGACACCTTTATCTTCTACGCCTTGGTTCACGGCAAGGTAGAAGCGCCCTTTGCGGTTCAGGAGTGTTTGGAAGACGTGGAGACCCTAAACCGCTGGGCCCTGGAGGGAAGGCTCCCCCTCACCAAAATCAGCTACGCCGCCTACGGGCATCTGCGCGAACGCTACGTGGCCTTGCGCTCGGGGGGAGCCCTGGGCCGGGGAGTGGGACCTCTGCTGGTGGCCCGCGAGCCTTTTGACAGCCTGGTGGGCAAGCGGGTAGCCGTCCCTGGGCGCTACACCACGGCTTTCTTGCTGCTTTCCCTTTTCAAGCCAGGCTTTGTTCCAGTGGAAATGCGCTATGACCAGATTATGCCCAAAGTGGCCCGAGGCGAGGTGGACGCGGGGCTCATCATCCATGAGTCCCGCTTCACCTACCCCCGCTTCGGCCTAATCAAGCTTCTAGACCTGGGCGAGCGCTGGGAAGCTGAGACTGGACTTCCCCTGCCCCTAGGGGCCATCCTAGCCCGGCGCGACCTGGGCCCAAAGACCATCCAGGCCCTAGACCAAGCGGTGCGGGCCAGCCTTGAGTACGCTCAGGCCCACCCCGAGGAAACCGTGGCCTACATCAAACAACACGCCCAGGAGCTAGAAGACCAGGTCATCTGGGCCCACATTCACACCTACGTAAACGAGTTCTCGTTGGACGTAGGCCCCGAGGGTGAGGCCGCGGTGGCCGAGCTTTTCCGCCGGGGCCAGGCTGCGGGCCTTCTTCCCTCCTCCAACCTTCCCCCTTTCCTATAATGTGGCATTCACACTTTTTGTATTCTATGCCCGAAATCCGCCCCTCCGAAAGCCGCTAAATTGTCTAAGGGATGACGCCCGAATTCATCGCCTCCCTGCCCCCGGAAGCCCGGGCTGAGGCCGAGCGGGTTTTCCACAGCTTCACCGCCCGCCGCGGCAGCTACATCTACTACCCCGAGGACGAAGCCAAAACCCTCTACTACGTGGTGGATGGCTGGGTGCGGCTCTTTCAGCTCGGCCCCCACGAGGAGGAAATCACCCTTACCGTGGTGGGCGCGGGGGAAATTTTCGGCGAGGGGGCACTTTTGCCGGAAGAATCCTACGGGGCCTTCGCCGAACCACTGGTGGACAGCGAGCTGCTCTCGGCCAGCCGCGAAGACCTGCAGCGGCTCACCAGCCGCTTTCCCGAGGCCCAGATGGCCTTTGTGTTGCTCCTCTCCCGCAGGTTGCGTAAGGCCGAGGAACGCCTGCGCGACCTGCGCTTCAAAGAGGTATTGCCCCGCTTGGCCAAGGCCCTGCTCTCGGCCATGCGGCCAGGCGCGGAGGGCTTTGAGGTCACCCTCTCCCACCAAGACCTGGCCCACCTGGCCGGTTCCACCCGCGAGACCATCACCAAGGTGCTGGGGGAGCTGGCCATGGAGGACGCGATTGAGCTGGGCTACCGGCGCATCCTTATTTTGAAGCCAGAGGTCTTGCGGCGGGTGGCCCTCTAAAAAAACCGCGGCAGGTTACGACACAACCCCTGAGAAGGCGGTAGAATCCCTGGTCATGGCCGACCCCCTGCGCCGGTTCCTGCCCTACGGCTTAGAGGAGCTGCCGGAGGTACTCTCCTCCCCTCGAGAGGCCCCCCGGGAAGCCTTAAGCCAAGGGCTACAAACCTACCTCAGGCGACTGGGCGCCCCAGAGGAAAGCCTGGCCGCTGCCCAACGGCTGGCCCACCCCAAAAGCCGGGCCATCGTCACCGGACAACAAGCCGGCCTGCTCACCGGGCCCGCCTACACCTTTTACAAGGCCCATACCGCCCTCCGGCTGGCAGCCCAGCACCACCGCCTTGAGCGCCCGGTAGTTCCGGTCTTTTGGGTGGCCTCCCAAGACCATGATGTAGCCGAGATAAGCAGGGTGGACCTGCTGGATTTTGAGGAGCGCGTTCACCATCTAACCCTAAACCTGCCCCCCGCCCGGCCTGCAGGGCGCATCCCGTTCGCGCCTTATGTGGAGTCGGTCTGCGGGCTTCTAGGCAGATTCGGCGGGCGGCCCGAGGTACGGGCCCGGCTCTGCCAGACCATGCTGGGGCCCTGGAGCTACAGCGAGGTTTTCGCCCGGATGCTGCTGGAGTTTCTGGGTCCGCAAGGGCTGGTGGTCTTTGACCCCATGGCCCCGGAACTAGCCCCGTTGTTCGCTCCCGCCCTGGAGCGCGAGCTGGCCGACCCCTTGGCCTCCTCCGAAGCCATCAACCGCACCGCCCAGGCCATGAAAAGGGCCGGGCTCGAGCCCACCCTAGGCCGAGGCAAGGCCGCCACCAACCTCTTTCTGGAAGGCCAGGATGGCCTCCGGCGGCTGTTAAGGTTTCGTAGCGGTCGATTCGACGACGGGGTGAAAACCTATACCTTAGCCGATCTAAAGGCCATTTTAGCCCAAGACCCGGCCCGCCTTACCCCAGCCGCGGGTCTGCGGCCCGTCCTACAAGACACGGTGCTTCCCACTGCCGGGTTCGTGGTGGGGCCCAGCGAGCTGCGCTATGTGGCCGAGCTGGGGGAGGTCTACACCTTACACGGCCTCACCCCTCCCGCCGTGGTCGGTCGTATGAGGGCCACGGTGGTTGAACCACCCATCGCCCGTATCCTGCAAAAGTACGGCCTGGACCCTTGGGCCTTCCAGGATGACCCCGAGGGGGCCTTCAAGGATGTCCTGGCGAGCCAGGACGAGCGTGTAGAGGCCATAGAGGAGCACCTCGAGCGCATCCAAGCTGAGCTGGAAAGAATACAGGCCCTTCTACCCGACCCCAGTCTGGCGCGCTCCAAGCGACGGGCCCAAGTGCGCATAGCCCACGAGCTAGAGCGGCTAAAGCGCAAAATTCTAGACTCCGCCATACGACAGGAAAACACCATCGGGGCCCAGTTCGCCCGACTCCAGCGCCACCTAGCTCCCGGCGCTCCACAAGAAAGGGCTTACCCCTTCCCCATGTACCTGCTCAAACACGGCGAACTAGCCCTACAAAAACTTACAGAGCTACCCCCCACCGGACGGCACCTCATCTCACTTTGAGTTGCAATCCCCTTTCGGGGCTTTGGTTTTGCGACTAGTAGGGGGAGAAAGGAGGAAAGGCAATGACCTAGGTAAGTTGCAATCCCCTTTCGGGGCTTTGGTTTTGCGACGAGATCAGCCATCCCCAGTACGGCAAGGGGTGGGTTCAGGTTGCAATCCCCTTTCGGGGCTTTGGTTTTGCGACTGTTGGTCGCAGGGTTAGTGAGCCCAACCGTCCAGGAGAGAGTTGCAATCCCCTTTCGGGGCTTTGGTTTTGCGACTGGTAGACCGACCCCAGACGGGACCGGGGCAGCACCAGTTGCAATCCCCTTTCGGGGCTTTGGTTTTGCGACAGCATACCCCGTTAATCGCCGTCCTGCAAGGGGCTCTCTGAAAGGGTATTTATGAGAAAACCAGGTTATCCACAAGAGGGCTGTGGATAACTGGGGCAAAAATTGCCGTTTGTGCGATGAATGCTTACAAACCCACACTTTTGGATTTTTTGTGGCGTGG
>NZ_QWKZ01000133.1 GCF_003574085.1 Meiothermus luteus
ATCCCCCTCGGTCTACGTCCCCCCCAACCTGACCTTGCGGCTTTTGCGGCTTTTACTGGGTATATCGTCTTTTTTGTTTCTGTTTTACACGGTGGGCCACTACCTGACCGGCTGGCCTTTTCCCACCCCCCTTGACCTCTTGCGCATCGCCTCGGCGGTCTTGGTGGGGGGGGGCATGGGCTTGGCCTTCTCCCGTTTTTGGCCTTTGCCCCCTCAGCCCGGTTTTGAGCGCATCTTCCGGATTTTCTTCCTGCTCTTGCCCGCCTTGGTGTTGGGTTATGGGCTGCAGCTTTTGTTCTCCGCCAACCAGGCCTTGAGCCTGATCGTGCCCCTTTCGGCCTGGCTTTCCTCTGGGCTTATCGTACGGCTGCCGCAGGAGGGCGGCCGCGATAGGGGAAGATAGGGCCTGTGAACCCCATCGAGTTTGTTCGCCAGCAAGCCCCTTTTCACCTCTTACCAGAAGAGGCCATGCAGAAGGTGGCTCGAGGCCTCGAGATTGCCTTCTACCCCGAGGGCAGCAAGGTGTTGGAGCAGGGAGGAGCTAGGAGCCAGCACCTCTACCTGATCCGCAAGGGCACAGTGCGCTTGGAGCGGGAGGGCCAGCCGGTGCTGCACCTGGAGGAGGGAGAGGTGTTTGGCTATCCTTCGCTTCTATCCCAGGAAGCCCCAGCCTTTGATGTGGTGGCCGATGAGGACCTTCTGGTCTACCGATGGGGTGAACGGGTCTTCCAGCAGCTTATGGTCTACCCGGAGTTTGCTGCCTTCTTCACCCGGGGCCTAGCGGAGCGGCTGCGGTTTTCAAGCCGCCTCGAGGGGGCGTTGCTCGGGCTAGACCTGTCCCTTCCGGTGGGGGAGCTTGTGAGCCGTCCGCCGGTTTTTGTGCCCCGTGACGCCACGGTGGAGGAGGCGGCCCGGCTGATGCGGGATCAGCAGGTGAGTTCGGTGTTGGTAGAAGGGGAACCCTTAGGTATCCTCACCGATCGGGACCTGCGCAACCGGGTGCTGGCCGAAGGGCGGGGGCCAAAGACCCCGGTGCTTCAGGTGATGAGCGCGCCCGCCAAAACCCAGCCCGCCTCCACACCCCTGTTTGAGGCGCTGAACTTTATGGTGCAGCAGGGCATCCACCACCTTCCCCTGGAGCAGGACGGGCGGATTGTGGGGGTGGTAACGGATACGGTGTTCATGCGGAAGCAAGCCAGAAGCCCCCTGCACCTGTTGCGGCGGCTCGAGCGCACCAAAGACCTGGCCGACCTTCGGGGCTACAGCCGGGAGCTCTCGGGGGTGACGGAGGGGCTTCTTGCGGGAGGGCTGGCCCCCAGCGAGATTGGCCGCAGCGTGAGTACCCTCAACGACCAGCTTGTGCGGGTGCTGATAGGGCTTTTTGAAGCGCACAACGGCCCGCCACCTTGCGCCTATGCTTGGTTGGTGTTTGGCTCCGAGGGGCGGATGGAGCAGACCCTTCTGACCGACCAGGACAACGCCTTGGTGTTTGAGGAGAAGACCCCGGAGGCCGAGGCCTACTTTTCGCAGATGGCCGGGTTTGTGGTGGATGGGCTGATTCGGGCGGGCTTTCCGCCCTGCCCTGGGGGTTACATGGCCACCCGCTGGTGTAGGCCGTTGGCGGAATGGGTCCAGCTTTTCCGGGGCTGGGTGGAGAGCCCCACCCCCCAGGAGCTCCTAGAGGCCCAGATTTTCTTTGACTACCGCAAGGTGTGCGGCGCTTTGTCCCTGGAGCCGCTGGATGCGGTGGTGGCCCACACCGCCCAGCAGGGCATATTCCTGGCCCACCTGGCTCGAGCCTCCCTTCAGTTTCGCCCCCCTTTGGGTTTTTTCCGGCGGATAAGGGCTGAGGACGGGGGAGTAGACCTGAAGAGGGGCGGGATCGCCCCGATTGTGGCCCTGGCCCGAGTCTACGCCCTGGAGGCGGGGAGCCTGGCCAAGGCCACCGTGGAGCGGCTGAGGGCGGCGGCTCGAGCCGGGAGGCTGAGCCGTGAGGGAGCTGAGACCCTCGAGGAGGCCTTTGGCTTCCTCATGCGCTTGCGCTTGCGGGAACAGCTCGCCCAGCTAAAACGAGGGGAGCAGCCCAGCAACAAGGTGGCCCTGGAGGGGCTTTCGCCCCTAGAGCGCCGCCACCTGAAGGAGGCCTTTTTGCATATCCGCCAGATGCAGGAGTCTTTGAGCGCGCGTTACCAGACCGACCAATTGGGTTAGGGGCTATGTTCGCCGCTTTGCGCTGGCCCAAAGCTTCTTGGCGTTCTAGGGGTCTGGCCTGGTGGGAGGCTACCTACTGGGCTTTGGACCTGGAGACCAGCGGCCTCTCCTCCTCCGACCAGATTCTCTCGGTGGGCCTGCTGCCCATCCAGGGCGGCGCGATTGCCTACGGCGCGCACTACTACAGCCTGGTGCGCCCAAGACGGCCGGAGGCCCTGTCCGCTGAGGGGGTGCGGGCCCACCACATCCTCCCAGCCGAGTTGGAGGAGGCCCCCCCGCTGGAGGAGGTGTTGCCGGAGGTGTTCCGGCGCGTGGCCCAGGGGGTACTTCTGTTGCACTTTGCCCAGGTTGATCTAGCTTTTCTAAAGCGGGCCTGCAGGGAGCTGGGGCAGCCCTGGCCCGCTGTCGGGGTAGTGGACACCGCGGTCTTGGTGGCCCGCCTCAACCGCCACCGCGCCCGGCTCGAGCCCCACGCCCAGCCCCTGCCCTCGGGCCTCAGGGCAGCCCGGGAAGCCTTAGGGCTGCCCCCCCACCTGGAGCACCACGCCTTGTGGGACGCCTTGGCCACCGCCGAACTCTTTCTGCTCCTTCGGGAGAGGCTGGGCCTTCGGACCCTGGGGCAGCTCTTCTGAGGGGCGCTGCGGGCGAGAAAACCGCTAGCGTAGTTTGTTGGACTCGGGTACAATCTCACCATGCTCAGTCTTCGGGAAAGGCAGAAGCTACGCCGTCGTGATCGCATTTTCCGCACCGCCATCAACCTCTTCCGGGAGAAGGGCTTTCACCAGACCACCGCCACCGACATCGCCAAGGCCTCCCACGTTTCCCGCGGCACTTTTTTCAACTACTACGCCTACAAGGAGGCGGTGCTGCTTGACTTTGGGGCCCAGCTCCTGGGCGAGATGCGCGAACAGGCTATGGCTGAGCTAAGGCGGGGGGAGCCGCCGCTGGAGGTTTTGCACCGGCTGTGGGAGCGCCTGGCCGAGGTGAGCGAGCGGGAGCGCAGCCTGCTCTCGCCTTTGGCCTACGAGCTGCTGAACCCTGACCCCTCCCGCGCCAAAGCGGCCTTTGAGGCCCTGCCCTTGGGAGACCTAATCGCCGATATCCTGCGCCCCTTGAGGGCGGAGGGCAAACTCAGGAAGGATATGTCGCTGGAACGCATCTCCCGCTCCATCGCCGATGTCTACTTGCTTTCAGCCCTGCGCTGGGCGGCCTACACCCCGGAAAGGGAGCTCAAAGACGAGATGAACAAGTTCTTGAGCTTGATGCTGGAGGGTGCGCTGGCCCGTGAGGCGCCCCACCGGGAGGAGGTGGGTAGACCCTAGTGTACGCCCTTTTCGTCCCTACTCCCATTGGCCTCGTTCTAGCCTGCGCTGGCTCGAGGGGTATCCAAAGGGTAGAGCTGCGCCTTTTGGAGGAAGGGCGGGCGCGCCCCAACCGGGTGCTCCTCGAGCTGGCCCGAAGGATTGAGCGCTATTTTGCCGGCAAGAAAGAGACCTTTTCCGACCTGCCGCTTAATTACGAGGGCCTTGAGGCCCACCGAGTGTCCCTCTACGAGGCGGTGCGGCGTATTCCCATTGGGCAGACCCGGAGCTATGCCCAGATGGGCCACCTTCTGGGCCTCACCCCCCGTGCGGTGGGCGCGGCTTTGCGAGCAAACCCCTTTTTCTTGGTGGTTCCGGCCCAGCGGGTCATCCACGCCGATGGGCGGCTTGGGGGTTTTGCTGGCCGGGAGGGGATTAAGGAGTGGCTGCTGCGCTTTGAGGGGGCCTGGCAGGGGTAGCCAAGGGAAAGGGTTTGTGCTAACCTTCCTCTCATGAAAAAACTCCTCTGCATGGCCTTGATGGGCCTGGGGCTGGCCCTAGCCCAGCCCTTGGGAAACGTGGCTATGGTCTTCAGCGAGGGTGCCAAGACCGACCCCACCTTCAACGGCGTTGCCTATGGTGGGGCTTTGCGCGCGGTGCAGCAGTTTGGGGGCCGGCTCTTTGATTTTGAACCCACCGACCCTTCACAAATTCCAGGGGCTGTGCGGCGTTTTGCCGCTGAGGGCTTTGACCTCATCATCGGCTTGGGCTTTGCCACCGAGCCGGGCGTAGCCGCAGCCGCGCGGGAGTTTCGTGAGCAGCGCTTCGCCCTGATTGACACCGCCACCGAGGCCCCCAACGTGGCCTCCTACGTGTTCCGCGAGAACGAGGGTACCTTTTTGGTCGGCTACATCGCCGGACGCCTGAGCCAGACCGGGGTGGTGGGCTTTGTGGGCGGGATGGACATACCCCTCATTCACAAGTTTGAGGTGGGCTACCGCGAGGGGGTGCGGCGGGCCTGCCCAGGCTGTCGGGTGGTGGTCAACTACGTGGGGAACACCCCGGCGGCCTTCTCTGACCCTGCCAAGGCCAAGGAAATCGCGGCCTTTCAGCGTTCACAAGGGGCCGACATCATCTACGCCGCGGCGGGGGCCTCGGGGCTGGGGGTCTTTGACTACGTGAAGCAGGTCAAGTGCCTCAGGGCCAACGAGCTGCCCCGGGGGCTGCGCTTCCGCAGCAACCCCTTTGCCCAGGTTCCTAAGTACGAGGCCTACAACCGGGAGTGCGCGGGGGACACCCGCCCGATGTTTTTTATCGGTGGGGACGGGAACCTAAACTTCCTAGGAGATACCGACGGCAACCCCGCCACGCTCAACCACGGCCTTACCTGCATGCTCAAACGGGTGGATGTGGCCGCCCAGATGGCGGTGGAGGCCGTGGCCCGCGGCACCTTCCGGGGTGGGGTGATTGGTCTTGGCCTGAAGGAGAACGGGCTGGGCTATGCGCTTGACCTCTACAACCAAGCTCTTATCCCCGAGAACCTGCGGCGCGAACTGGGGGCCCTTCGCCAGGCCATCATCGCTGGGCGGATTGTGGTTCCCGACCGGCGTTAGTCCTCCTCAAGGTAGCTTCGGGTAAAGCTGTAGGGCAGTAGCTCTCCTAGGGTAATGTGGAGTGCGGTTCCTTCGCTACTCAGGCAGTGCACCGGCAAGGAGGGCGGGGCGAACTCAATGAGAACCTGGCGGCAGCCCCCGCAGGGGGTGGCGGGGCGTTGGCCCCGGCTCATCACCCAGACCTCGGCGATTTCTCTTTCGCCGGCGGAGACCATCTGCAAGACCGCCGACTGCTCGGCGCAGCGCGAAAGGGGGTAGGCCGCGTTTTCCACGTTGACCCCGCCGTAAAGCCGGCCGCTTTTGGACCTGACCACTGCGGCCACCGAGTAGCGGGAGTAGGGGGCGTAGGCTCGCTGTAGGAGGGTTTGGAGCAGCTCGAGCACATCCTGGGGGGTTTCTGGCACGGTTTTCCTCCACCTGCGGCGTTCGGGCGCCTTTCCGCTCTTAGCCTAAGGCAAAACCCCCTCCCTAAGGAGGGGGAGGGGGTGGGTATGGGGCATTCT
>NZ_QWKZ01000134.1 GCF_003574085.1 Meiothermus luteus
ACCCCTAGAAGCCCCGAGGCGAACCCCGCTATCGCCCCAGTCAGAATCAGGGGCAACACCCGCAAACCCCCCTCAATCGGCTCGCTCACATGGGGAATATAGGGCTTGAGCAAGAGGCTGAGGGCCACCACCACCAGGTACCAGCCAAATACCCGCTTGAGCCGCCACTCCGACAAGCGGTTGGCGTAGCGGGCCCCCCAGTTGGCCGCGATCATGGCGCTGGGAAAGATCAGCAAGGCCGCCAACCAGTCCACCGTACCGTGGAAGGCGTACGCAAAAGCCCCGGCCAGTCCCGTAAAGGCCACCATCACCAGACTGGTGGCTACCGCTTCGTGCTGGGTAAGCCGAAGAAAGGCGTTCATCAGGGGCACCGCCACGACGCCCCCCCCTAGGCCCACCAGCCCCCCAAAGGCCCCAGCCAAAAGTCCGACCCACAAGCCGGAAAGATTCACGCCTCTTTATACCACACAAATCAGATTTTAGATTCAAAATCTAGCTAGGGCAGCGCACCCCGCAACCAGCGCAGCCAGTTTTCGGCCAGCACCCCTTGGCGGTAAGCCTCCGGCACCCATCCGGCAAGCTTAGCCAGGTCGGCCGGCGCGTCCAGGCCCAAGGGGTTTCCCTCTAGGCCAAAGCCGCCGTCAAAGTCCGAACCCAGCCCTACCCTGTCCCAACCGATAAGGGCCGCCACATACCCCAGGTGACGCCCCACCACATCCAGGGGCAAACGGGGCAGCCCGCGCCGCCAGCCAGGCTCGAGGAAGAGGTTGTAAAGCACGATGCCGACCATGCCTCCTCGAGCCCTCAGGGCCCTTATCATCGCGTCGCTTAGGTGGCGGTTGGAGAGGTCCTCTGCCTCCCCCAAAAGGGCCCGGGGGTTACTGTGGGTGGCGCAAAGCGGCCCATCAAAAAGCTCCAGCGCCTCCCAAAAGGCTGCCTCGTCCAGGTGGGACACATCCAAGGCCACCCCCTCCTGGCGCATGGCCTCCAGGAGCTCCACCCCCAGAGGGGTGAGGCCCCCTGGCTCACGGGTACCCCCAGCGTAGCGGGTGCGGTTCCAGGCTGGCCCCACCAACCGCACCCCCTGGGCCCGCCAAAACCCCACTTCCCCCGGCTGGCGAATGCACTCCGCCCCCTCAATCAGGACCACCAGGCCCGGTACCCCATCCGCTGGCCAGCGGGAAAGGTGGGCCTCCAAATCCGCCCGGCTGCGCAGCAGCCGCACACGCCCCTCCTCCTCCCAACGCAAGTAGAGCTCGAGCTGCCGCAAGGCCGCGCGGTGGGCGTTTTCCGGACCCGGGTAGCGGCGTGGGTCCACCCAGAGGGTGGCGAAGACCACCCCCACCCCACCCTCACGTAAGGCAGGCAGGGTTACCACCGGCACCTCGGGGTGGGGGTCTTTCCGGCGCAGCTCCGCCAGTGGCAGGGTCAGGTCACGGCCCAGGTCAAGCGCGTTGTGGGCCAGGTCAAGGTGGGCGTCCACTATCATTCCAGCTCCGGGATTACCCGAACAAACCGGTCCTTACCACGCTGTAAAACAACGGGCCGCTCGAGCCGCACCTCCAGCCGAGGGTCGGTGAGAACCGCCCCGTCCAAACGCAGACCCCTTTGCTCAATCAGCCGCCGGGCCTCGGCGTTGGAGGGGGTGAGCCCGGCCAAGGTAAAGAGCCGGACCACCGGGATACACCCCTCCTGCAGGGCCCCAGGGCCTAGGCGTACCTCCGGCATCTTCTCCGGAATGCCGCCTTGGGCAATGCGGCGGTAGCGCTCGTCGGCGGCCAAGACCCTCTCTGCCAAAGGCCCCTTCCCCAGGAGCCGCGCATCGCTCCCGGTAAACTGGAACTCCAACCCTACCTCGTGGGCAAAGGCCAGGTCTATGCGGGCTGGGACACGGGGCAGGCTATAGGCCGCGCTCAGCAGGGCCGCCAGCACCCGATGGGCGCCCAGCATCCCCCCTTTGGCCAAAAACGCCTCCACCTCCGATTGGTCCACATCGGTGCACAGCTCAAAGTACTGCCCCAGGGCCCCATCGGGAACCTTCATCAGCTTGGCGTAAAAGGTGTCCACATCATCGTAGATGCCCACATAGTTGTCCAGGCTCTTGGACATCTTTTCCGCCCCATCCAGCCCCACCAGAATGGGCATGATGAAGGCCACCTGCCGCTCCAGCCCATAAGCGGCCTGCACCTCCCGGCCCACCAACAGGTTGAACTTCTGGTCGGTGCCACCCATCTCCACATCGCAGGCGATGGGCACGGAGTCGTAGCCCTGGGCCAGAGGATAGAGAAACTCGTGGAGGGAGATGGGAACGCGGTGGAGGTAGCGGTTCTTGAAGTCCTCCCGTTCCAGCATCTGGGCCACGGTAAGAAGCGAGGCCAGCTTGATGACCTCCTTGAAGCCCAGGTTTTCCAACCACTCCGAGTTGTAGCGCATCTCAAAGCGCTCGGGGTCGTCGGTGATGAGAACCTTACCCACCTGCTCCACGTAGCTTTGGGCGTTGGCCCGGGTCTCCTCCAGCGTGAGGGGCGGGCGGGTCTTGCTGCGGCCCGAGGGGTCACCAATCATGGCCGTAAAGTCGCCGATGATGAGCACCACCTTGTGCCCCAGCTCCTGAAACTGCCGCATTTTGCGCAGCACCACCGCGTGGCCCAGGTGGATGTCGGGCCGGGTGGGGTCCAGGCCCAGCTTGACCACCAGCCGTCGGCCCGACTCGAGCTTCCGTAGCAGGTCCTCCTGGGGGATAATCTCCACCGTCCCCCGCTTGAGCTGTTGTAGTGCCGCTTCGGCCGTCATGCCCCCAAGTATACCGAGGGGCGCTCAGTAAATCTGAAACCCCCTGAGGCCGGTGGCCTCGCTCCACTGCACCTCCAGGTCCTCCACCCGAGCCTCGCGGGGGCCTTGGCGCAGGTGGTGGAGGAAGAGCTTGAGGTCGGACTCCTCTCCCTCCGCCACCACCTCCACCCGGCCATCGGGAAGGTTCTCTGCATAGCCCGCTAAGGAAAGCTCCAAGGCCTTCTTACGGGTAAAGTACCGGTACCCCACGCCCTGCACCCGGCCGCTCACCAAAACCGTAACCCGCCGCACAGCCCTACTCTATAGACCCCCTAAGGGCGCTTCAAGGGCGGCTAGATATGCAGCGGCTTGTCCCAGGCGGCCAGTGCAGCCTCCTTGAGCACCTCGGCCAAAGTGGGGTGGGCATGGGAGGCGCGGGCCAGGTCCTCGGCGGAGGCGTGGAAGGCCATGGCCACCGCGGCCTCAGCGATGAGGTCGCCGGCCCTTGGGCCCACGATGTGCACCCCCAGGATGCGGTCGGTCTCGGCATGGGCCAGGACTTTGGCCAGCCCCTCGGTGTCGTTCATGGCCCTGGCCCGGCCGTTGGCCGAAAAGGGGAAAGAACCCTTTTTGTAGGGGATGCCGGCGGCTTTTAGCTCCTCCTCAGTCCGGCCCACCGAGGCCACCTCGGGGTGGGTGTAGACCACGTTGGGGATGGAGGCGTAGTCCACGTGGCCATAGCCACCAACCATATGCTCCACCACCGCATAGCCCTCCTCCTCGGCCTTGTGGGCCAGCATGGGACCTGCGATAACATCCCCAATCGCGTAGATGCTGGGCACGGCGGTCTGATAGTGCGCGTTGACCGGGATGCGGCCCCGCTCATCGGTAAAGAGGCCCACGTTTTCCAGGCCCAACCCTTCGGTGTTGGGGATGCGGCCGGTGGCGAGGAGCACCTTCTCGGCTACCAGAGGCTCACCTTCTTCGTACTCCACCACCCCCTTTCCGTCCTTGGCGTAGGCCCGGGTAACCCGCACCCCGGTGCGGATATCCAGGCCCTGCTTCCGGAAGATTTTCTCCGCAGCCTTGGCAATCTCCCCATCCATGCCGCCCAGGATGTGGGGGAGGTACTCCAGCACCGTCACCTTAGCCCCTAGGCGGTTCCAGACCGAGCCCAGCTCGAGGCCGATGACCCCCCCACCGATCACCACCAGGTGCTCGGGAACCCTATCGTAGGCGATGGCCTGGTCGGAGGTGCCCACGATCTTGTAGTCCAACTCCACCCCCTTGAGGGGGGCCACCTTAGAACCGGTAGCGATTAGGATGCGCTCGGCCTCCAGCTCCTCGGTTCCATCGGGCCCTTCCACCCTCACCCGGTGGGGCCCCACGATGCGGCCGTGCCCCCGGTAGCGAACCACCCCGTTTTTCTTGAACAAAAACTCAATGCCTTGGGTGTTGGCCTGCACCACCTTGTCCTTGTGGGCCATCAGGGCTTTCAGGTCCAGCTCGGCGCTGCTAACCCGAACCCCAACAAGCTGGTTGTGGAGAACTGCGTGTACCTTCTCGGTGGCCTCCAGCAGGGCTTTGGAGGGAATGCAACCTACCCGCAAGCAGGTGCCGCCCAAAGCGGCTTCCTTTTCCACACAAGCCACGTTCAGACCGAGCTGGGCGGCACGAATGGCCGCCACATACCCTCCTGGTCCCGCACCGATGACCACAAGCTGATGTTTGGGCATAAGACCTCGTCAACCTAGCGAAACCCGAATCAGACCTCGAGCACGAGCCGCACGGGATTCTCAATAAGTTCCTTGACGCGCTTTAGGAAGGTAACCGCCTCACGCCCATCCACAATCCGGTGGTCATAGGAAAGGGCCAGGTTCATCATCGGCCGGATCACCACCGCGCCGTTGCGGGCCACCGGGCGCTCCACGATGGCATGCATGCCTAGAATGCCCACCTGAGGAGGGTTGAGGATGGGGGTGGAGTTGAGCGAACCGTAGATACCCCCGTTGGTGATGGTAAAAGTGCCCCCCATCAGCTCTTCAGGCTTAATCCTCTTTTCCTTCACCCGGGCGGCAAAGTCGGCGATGCGTTCCTCAATCTGGGCCATAGAAAGCTTGTCGGCCTCGCGAAGGACCGGCACCACCAGCCCCTCGCCCCCTCCTACCGCAATGCCGATGTCGTAGTAGCGATGGTAGACGATGTCGGTGCCGCGAATCTCGGCATTGAGCTGGGGAATCTCCTGCAGGGCTTGCACCACCGCTTTCACAAAGAAGCTCATAAAGCCGAGCTTGACCCCGTGCTTCTTCTGGAAGCTCTCGCCGTACTCCTTGCGCAGCTCCATCACCGCGCCCATATCCGCCTCGTTGAAGGTGGTGAGCATGGCGGTACTCTGCTTGGCGCTCAAAAGCCGCTCAGCGATGCGGCGGCGCAGCGGGGTCATGGGCACCACCTCATCCCGGCGCTCGCCCTGCGGAGGGGCAGGAATGGGCGCAGGGCGAGCGCCGGGATGAGGT
>NZ_QWKZ01000135.1 GCF_003574085.1 Meiothermus luteus
GCGCCTCCGCCACCCAGCGTTGCAGCTTGAGCCCCGTCCACAAGCCGCCGTCGGGCAGGGTTCCCTGGAGGGCCTGCAGCACCCTCTCCTGTTCTTCTGGGGTCAGCTTTGGCCTGGGGCCCGGGTTGTGGTGCCTCCTATCCTGGAGGGTGATGGCGGCCACCTCCTGGGCGGTGAGGCCCCGCTTGGCGTGGTACACCGCGAGGAGGCGGGTCTTCTCCACGGGATCCTTAGCCTTCTTGATCCGTTGCTGGAGTTGAGGGAGGGTCAGGTGGTCAACGACGGTCATGGGGAAGGATACCACATAAAGGGGTATGAGAAGGTAGAGGTCAGCAAGAAAGTCCAGGTAACGGGCTTTAGTGCGCCCATCCAGGCCCAGGTTGCGTGAGAGGGCAGCGAGGTTCAGAGGCGCCCCTTGCAGGTGAGCTGGCATGACCAAAAGACGGCGCACCGTTTCCCCAGAGAGTCTACCTCACCAGAAGCGGGATCTCCCGCTCCACGTAGGCCCGCAAGAAGTCCTGCCGCCAGCGGAAGCTCCTCTGATCGTCCGGCGCAAGGGTGCTGCCCGATGACGGCCCTGTAGGCATCGGTATAGAAGACGACATTACCTCACCCGAGGAGCCCACCCTCAAGATCAGGTGGCGCAAGATCAAGATCATCGTCATCATCAAGGTGAGCGGTTGGTCTGAGCCCGACAGACGTGGCTGCCCATCCCGGCGGCCACTGTTCTATCCAGGACAAAAGATTCTTATTCGCCCGCCTGGGATAAGTATCCCCCCGGGTGAGTCCCTCCCCGCCGTACCGCCGCCCATCGACCTGGTGGGGATGGAGGCGCGCGAAAAAAGGGGGGTTGGACCCCCCAGACTCTTTCCTCCAAGCGCCCTATGGATTGAAGCCGATGTGCTCTATGAATTTGGGCAGCGTCTCTTTGGAAAAAACGGCGAGGAAGAATCGGATCGTTTCGGAGGTTACCCCAAACCTCAAGTGTAACTCCGATTCGACCCAAGGGTCCCCATCGCTGTCCAGATAGGCCCGGCTGAAGCGCTTATTCTGATTCCACTCGTTTACCTCTTCCAACGAGGGGGGGGTGTCCATGGTGAATCCGCTTGCCAGCGTCAGGATCTCACATGAACCCGACTGGCAGCGATCCATCAGGAGTACTACCCTGACGCCGGCTATCCTCAAATGGTACTTGCTATTCCCCACGCGCTCAAAGGGGATGCCCTCTTGGCGCAAGAGGGTTTCCACATCCCTCTCGGTGAGTCCATTCACTATTCTGCCGGTCCCGATGGTCCCCCCCTGGGCAAGGGCCAGGCTGAGTAAAACCGCTGCCCAAATCAGAATCCGCATAACAACTCCTTTCTGCCCCGAAGGACGCCTCCACCGTAGCACGATGCTCCTTTTTTCCTGGTGATATATACACTTCCTCCCTCTTTTGGGTCGTGTAGAGTGAGGCTAAGGAAACCCTATGAACAAGTTCATCTTTCTTTTGGCTCTTTCGCTCATAACCCACATGGCTTTGGCCCACACCTCGCGCATGACCGGCGCTTACATCCCTTACGGTAATTACGTGTTTGACAGTTACCCCGAGCACCCGATTCTGGAATCCGAGCTGGAAAGCGCGGTCAATTCCATAGGCGAAAGTTGTATCGAAACAGAGCACTACCGTTACGAGGAAGGTCTGAATTACAACGTGATCGAGCTTTTGGAGCGCTCCTTTACGAGCGAGGGCTGGAGAGTGGAGAAACTAGGGCAGATGAAGCCTTCTTCTCATTGGCTCATATGGAAAAACAACAAGGCGATTCTGGTATTTTTCACCTTTGTGCACAGAGATCTGGCCTACGTCAGCCTTTGTCGTATTGTTTGAGGAGGGCAGGGCTTTCGAACGCCAGTGATTCAGGGCCAAGCGAACTACCCACCGTACACGATCCACCGCTCCTCGAGGCCCTCCGCCCCCCGGAGCCCCCTCTCCGATGAGGAGGCCGAGGCCCTGTCCAGCCGGTTGCCGGTGGATTACCGGGAGGTTGGCCTCTGAGCTACCCGCTGGGCACCAACGTGCTCCGAGGCCGTTCGGCGTCAGCCCCACCCCAAGGTCATGACCTGGCTGGAAGAGCTCTCATTGCCCCTCACCCTGGGCGAGCTGGTGCGGGGGTGGTGGCCCACAACCTCATCCGGAGCTGGGTCCTTCTCAGGACGGTGGAGTAGGGGCTTGAAGTAGCGCACGAATGTGGTGTCATCCAACACCAAAAGCCCCCGCTCTTTTTGTACGGATGCCTGTGCTTCCCGCCACAACGCCTTTTTGTCTAAAGGCTGTCTTTGCAGCAGGCGGGTGAAGGCATTGTGAGATGGTATCGGGGCTTTCAGGTTGATATCGGGCTGTTTTGGTGCAGCGGTAATGTAGGTTATCGCTTTTTTTGACTAGTCTGATGGCGAAGGGGTTCGCAGTCAACCGCGTAACTCCGGTGTGGGCTGGGGTATGCTTAGCCCGATGCGCCTTGTGGGCCTTACCGGGAGCATTGGCAGCGGGAAGAGCACCGTGGCGGGGTTTTTGCGGGAGCGGGGGGTGCCGGTGCTGGACGCCGACGCGCTAGCCCGCGAGGGAGCGGAGGTCTTCAAGGGCGAAATATGCCGCATGTTTCCGGAAGCCTGCCGCTCAGGGGAGGTGGACCGCCGGGCGCTTGGGGCCTTGGTTTTTGCCGATATGGAAGCCCGGCGCCGCCTGGAGGGTCTTTTGCACCCTTATGTGCGGGCCCGGCTACGGGAGGAGACGGAGCGGGCCCGGGCCGAGGGGGTACCCCTTTTGGTCCAGGAGATACCCCTGCTCTTTGAGGCTGGGCGGGAGAGGGAGTTTGACGGGGTGCTGGTGGTGGCCGCGCCGGAGGATCAAAGGCGGCGCCGGGTGGTGGCCCGGGGGCTTTCCGAGGCCGAGTTTGAGGCCCGGGACAGGGCCCAGCTCCCCCAGGAGGAGAAGCTGAGGCGGGCCACCTGGGTCATCTGGAACGAGGCCGACCTGGAGACCCTGCGGGCCCGGGTGGCGGCCTGGCTCGAGGAGGCCCTGAAATGAGGATTGTGCACGACTGGCTTGGGCCCATTGAACTGCCCGAGGCTCCTGAGCGCATCGTTTCTCTAGCGCCCAACGCCACCGACACCCTCTTCGCGCTGGGGTTGGGGCAGCGGTTGGTGGGGCGCAGCGCCTTCTGCTACCGGCCGGCAGGGGTCTTGGGGCTGCCGGTGGTCTCGAGCTACACCCGGGTGCGCTGGGAGCTTTTGGCCTCATTGCGGCCCGACTTGGTGCTGGTCAGCACTGGGGTCCAGCGGGATCTGCTTCAGGCCCTGTTTGAGCGGGGTTTTCCCGTGTATCCGCTGCCGCTGCCGCAAAGCCCCTATGGCATTATGGAAAATGTAGCGCTGCTGGGGGCCTTGCTGGGCGTGTCGGAGGCCGCCACCCGGCTCGCCCAGGGCTTGGCCGAGCGGTATGCCCGGCTCTACCGGGCCTTGCCCCTGCGGAGGGTGTACCTGGAGTTTGACCTGGGCGGCCCCATCACCGTGGGCCGGGGCAGCTACGTGGATGAGGCCCTGCGGCACCTGGGGCTGCAGAACATTTTTTCCCAGCATCCCCAAAGCTACTTCGTTCCTCAACTGGCCGAGGTGCCTAAAAGGGGGCCAGACCTTTTCATCTACGAGCCCAAGCCGCACCGCTCGAGGCCGCGGGAAAAGGTCGAGCAGCTCATGGCCGAGCGGGGCTGGCGCCTGCCCTTGGTGGTGACCGGAGGGGACGAGCTGGCCCATTACGGCCCGCTCTTCTTCGGGTACTTGGAGCGGCTGGTGGAGCAAATTAGGGGGGTGCTAGACTGAGCCCATGCACGTCTTTCGCCTCAGGGGCAACTTTGAGAGCCTGGATGCCTACACCCCGTTGCTTTTTGACCTGGGGGCCAGGGGCCTGGAGGAGAGGCCGGGTGAGGTTTGGGCCTATTTTCCCGACCGCGTGGAGCTGCCCCTGCCGGGGGAGTGGTTGGAGCTGCCCGACACCGACTGGCTGGAGGCCTACCGCCGCGACCTGAAGCCGGTGCGGGCTGGGGCTTTTGTGGTGCTGGCCCCCTGGCACGGCTGGGAGGGCCCCGAGCGCCGCTTGGTGATTGAACCGGGCATGGCCTTTGGCACCGGCCATCACGAGACCACTCGGCTGGCCCTGGGGGCCCTTTCCCGCCGGGTGGAGCCGGGTATGCGGGTGCTCGACCTGGGCACCGGCTCGGGCATCCTGGCCATTGCGGCGGCGATGCTCGGGGCGGAGGCCTGGGGGGTGGACATTGACCCGGCGGTGATTCCCCAGGCCAGGGCCAACGCCGAGCGTAACCGGGTGGAAGCGTGCTTTGTGGAGGGGAGCCTTGCCGATGTGGAGGGGCCTTTTGACCTAGTGGTGGCCAATCTTTACGCCGAGCTACACGCCCATCTGGCCGAAGCCTACCGGGAGGCTTTTGGGGTATGTGGCTTGCTCATCGTCACGGGCATCCTGGCCGAGCGGGAGAGGATGGTCCGGGAGGCCTTAGAGGCCTGCTCGTTCCGGCTCCTCGAGCGGGAGCAGGAGGGGGAGTGGGTCTGCCTCACCTGGGCGGCGGTCTAGCATGCGACCTCATCGGGCCTATGTCCCCCATTTGGCGCCGGAGGTGGAGCTCCTGGGCAAGGAGGCCCACCACCTGGTGGAGGTTTTGCGGGCCCGACCGGGGGACGCCCTGAGCGTGTTTGACGGAAAGGGCCAGGAGGGCCGGGCCCGGGTGGTGGCGGTGGGCCGGGGCTGGGTGCGGCTAAAGGTGGAGGAAACCTGGTCGGCGGGGCGCGAGCCGCCCATCCCCATCATCCTCTACGTGCCCCTGCTCAAGGGCGATCACCTGGCCGAGGTGGTCCGGGCCGCCACCGAGCTGGGGGCTACCCGGGTGGTGCCGGTTCTGACCCAGCGCTGTGTGGTGCGTGAGCTGAGCGAGACCAAGCTTTTGCGCCTTCGCCGGGTGGCCCAGGAGGCTGCCAAGCAGTGCTTGCGCAGCGTGGTGCCCCAGGTGGAGCCCCTTTGCCCCTTGGGCCAGGTGCCCCCAGCGGAGCAGGGCTTTGTGGCCCACCCCTACGCGCTCGAGCGGGTGCGGGAGGTCTTTGACCCCACCCGGCCCACTGCCCTGATCACTGGCCCCGAGGGGGGGCTTACGGAGGAGGAGGTGGGGTTTTTGCGGGGCCAGTGATCAGGGCAGTGGGCCGGGTG
>NZ_QWKZ01000136.1 GCF_003574085.1 Meiothermus luteus
GTACGCAACTGGATCGAGACCCGGTTTAGCGTGATGGTACGCTCTTTGGGGCTTCACCGGATAGAGGTTCGGTCCTACTGGGGTCTAGTGGCCCGGGTGAACCTCATCCTGCTGGTCCACAACCTCAGCAATGTAGCCTAACGGCTGACCCGTAGCCGGGTGCTCTTGAAAATGGCTAGGGGGGAGCTATGAGGTAGCATATGAGGTAGCACACGAAGGAATCTCATCCTGCATGGCTCCCTCCTGCCGTTGGCAAATTCTGGGCTTTATTGTAGGAAAGCTGGGTCTAAATTTGGTCTAGATCGGCGAAACTTTTCACGTAATGTCGGGTTACTTAAGTCACCTTCCGCAGACTGGTGAAGCCGGCCGAGGCAACGCCCAGCTATTGGCGCGCAACGCCAGGCGTGATAGCATTCACAGCTAGCTATGGCGCTCGTCGTCCAAAAATACGGCGGAACCAGCGTGGGTGACCTAGACCGCATTCACAAGGTTGCCCAGCGCATTCACCACTACCGCGAGAAGGGCCACCGGCTGGCCGTGGTGGTCTCGGCCATGGGGCGCACCACCGATGAACTCATCGCCCTAGCCAAAAGGGTCAACAGACGCCCGCCCCAACGCGAACTGGATATGCTCACCACCATTGGGGAGCAGCAATCGGTGGCCCTGCTGTCCATGCAGCTCAACGCCATGGGCATTCCAGCCCGGGGCTTCACCCAGCACCAAATCGGCATCACCACCGATGGCCGCTACGGAGACGCCCGTATTTTGCGGGTGGAGCCCATCCTGATACAGCAGTCCCTCGAGCGGGGCGAGGTGGCGGTCATAGCGGGCTTTATGGGCACTACCCCAGAGGGTGAGCTCACCACCTTAGGGCGGGGCGGCTCCGACACGACCGCGGTGGCCATCGCAGCGGCCCTAGGCGCCGAAGAGTGCGAGATTTTCACCGATACCGAGGGGGTCTACACCACTGACCCCCACACCATCCCTGAGGCGCAAAAGCTCCCCAGAATCGGTTACGACCAGATGCTCGAGATGGCCGCCTTGGGCGCACGGGTGCTGCACCCCCGGGCGGTCTACTATGGAAAGCGCTACAAGGTGAGAATCCACGTGAGAAGCAGCTTTTCCTACAACCCTGGAACCCTGGTAACGGAGGACGGCATGGAACTCGATCGCCCAGTGACGGGTGTGGCCCTTGACGACGAGATTGCCCAGATTGGCCTAGTGGGTATTCCCGATCGGCCTGGGATCGCCGCGCGGGTCTTTGAGGCCCTAGGCCGGAAAGGGGTAGCGGTGGATATGATCATCCAAGGGGTTCCCGGGCACGAGCCCAGCCGTACCCAGATGGCCTTCACGGTCAACCAGGACTTTGCGGAGGAGGCCATGGAGGCCCTCGAACCGGTCCTGGCCGAGATGGGTGGGGAGGCCCAGCTCCGGCGGGACGTCTGCAAAATCTCCATCGTGGGGGTTGCCCTGGCCTCCACCCCGGGCATCCCGGCGCGGATGTTCCAAGCCCTGGCCAGCGTGGGGGCCAACATAGAGATGATCGCCACCAGCGAGGTGCGCATCTCCGCCATCATCCCCTCGCAGTACGCCGAGGCCGCGCTCCGGGCGGTACACAGCGCCTTTGAGCTGGACAAGCCCATAGGCTAAGGCTATGAGCGAGCCCCAGGAATACGCAGGCAAGCTGTACCTGGCCTGGCAGGACATCACCCAGCTCGTCTCGAGGCTCCTAGGCCAGGTCAATCCCCGCGAGTTTGACTGCATCCTGGCCGTCACCCGCGGGGGGATGATTCCGGCCTGCCTGGTCTCGGAAGCCACCGACCAGCGCAACATCCTCACCGCCGCGGTGATGTTCTACACCGATGTAGGCGAAACCATTCAAGACCCAGTCTTCCTCCAGTTTCCCTCCGACCACCTGCTCTACGGGAAGCGGGTCTTGGTGATAGACGACGTGTGGGACTCTGGGAAGACCGCTGTGGCGGTGCGGGAGCGCATCAGGCTGGCGGGGGGAAAACCCCAGGTTGCGGTGCTGCACTACAAGCCTAAGAAGAACCGCTACCCGGGCGACGGCCCCGACTACTACGCAGCTGAAACCGACGCCTGGGTGGTCTACCCCTGGGACCCTGCCCAGGGCTGGACCACCCCCGGCCAGGGGGCAGGGCAAGCCTAGTGAGAGGGCTGGTACTCCCCCCACTCCTCCCTGAGCACTCCGCAGACCTCGCCTAGGGTAGCCCGGCGGCGGAAAGCTTCTAGAATGTGGGGCATCAGGTTCTCAGGGCCGCGGGCGGCCTGTCTTAGCGACTCCAAGGCGATCTGCACCGACTGGCCATCGCGGCCAGCCCGGAAGGCCCGTATCTGGGCCTTGCGGCGCTCAGCCAGCTCGTCGCTAATGCGCTGAACCGGCACCGGCTCGTTGAGCGGAGATTCCGGATTGTTGAAGCGGTTGACCCCTACGATAATGCGCCGTCCGCTTTCCACCTCGCGCTGGTAGGCCCAAGCCGACTCCTCAATCTCCTTCTGGAAAAACCCTATCTCCACCGCCGCCACCGCCCCTCCCAAGCGGTCAATCTGCTCGAGGTAGGCCTGGGCCTCCGCCTCCAGGGCATCGGTCAGATGCTCCACGTAGAAACTCCCTCCCAAAGGGTCAATCGCCCGGGTAACCCCTGACTCGTAAGCCAAAATCTGCTGGGTGCGCAGGGCCAGAAGGGCGCTCTTTTCGGTAGGCAGGCCCAAGGCTTCGTCGTAAGCGTTGGTGTGGAGGCTTTGGGTGCCGCCCAGAACCGCTGCCAGGGCCTGGTAGGCGGTGCGCACCACATTGTTGAGGGGCTCCTGAGCGGTGAGGGTAGAACCCCCGGTCTGGGTGTGAAAGCGCAGCATCCAGCTTTTGGGGTCTTTGGCCCCAAACTCATGGCGCATGATGCGGGCCCACATGCGCCTAGCAGCGCGAAACTTCGCGGCCTCCTCAAAGATATCGTTGTGGGCCGCGAAGAAAAAGGAAAGCCGCGGTGCGAATGTGTCCACCTCGAGGCCCGCTTCAACTGCAGCCCGCACATAAGCCTTGCCGTTGGCCAGGGTAAAGGCAATCTCCTGGGCTGCCGTGGCCCCAGCCTCGCGGATGTGGTACCCGGAGATGCTGATGGTGTTCCACCTGGGCACCCACTCAGCGCAGAAGGCAAAGACATCGGTAATAAGCCGCATGGAAGGCCCCGGGGGGTAGATGTAGGTGCCCCGGGCGATGTATTCCTTGAGGATATCGTTTTGGATGGTGCCCCCCAGCTTGTCCCAGCCTACCCCTTGTTCCTCGGCCACCAGCAGGTAAAGCGCCAGCAGCATGTTGGCCGGGGCGTTGATGGTCATGCTGGTGGTTACCCTGTCTAGGGGAATTCCCTGGAACAGGGCGCGCATATCCTCAATGCAGGCGATGGACACCCCCACCTTCCCCACCTCCCCCACGCTCAGGGGATGGTCAGGGTCCAGTCCAAGCTGGGTGGGCAGGTCAAACGCCACCGAGAGGCCGGTCTGCCCCTGGGAAAGGAGGTAGTGGTAGCGGGCGTTGGACTCCTCAGCGGTGCTAAAACCCGCGTACTGCCGCATTGTCCAGGGGCGCTCGGTATACATGCGGGGATAGACCCCGCGGGTAAAAGGGTACTCGCCCGGCCGACCCAACCGCTCCTTGTAGTCGGGGGGCAGCGACTCAAACAAGGGCTCTTCGGCGGTGAGCATCCGCCCTCCTCAGAAAAAGAGGTTAAGCAGCAGCAGGGCCAGGGCCGCTACGCCAAAAATCAGGAGCAAAGGGGGAAGCAAAAGGGAGTAGGCCGCTATCACCAAGGCCAAAAAATCCTTCCAGTCGGGCTTTAGCTCCCCCGCTGGGGGAAGGTCTTTTGGGTTGTGCATGCCCCCATTCTACCCCAGCCGCGAGGAGGCCGTGGACTCAGCCCGCAAAAACTGCACCACCCGATCCGCTACTGCCTGTCCCATCTGGATCACCTCGGGCAGCCCCACCCCCTGGTAGGCCGCACCGGCCAGAAAAAGACCGGGCAGCTCCTCGGCCCGCAGGGCCTGGGCCACGCGTTCCCGGTGCCCCAGGGTATAGCGGGGAAGCCCTTGGGGCCAGCGAAAAACCCAGGCCCGCACCACCGGGGGCACCCGCCCCCAGAGCCGCTCGAGGTCCCGCCGGGCCAGGGCCACCAGCTCCTCCTCGCCAGCCAGGAGCCCCGAGAAGTAGGCCCGCACCAGCCCCAGGCCCTCCGGGGCCCGTCCAGACCACTTTTGATCGGTCCAGGTGAAGCCTCGCGCTGCGAAGCCGCTCCCAGCCGCCAAGAGCAAGCCATGACCCACCCGAGGAGGCAGGTGAGCCCGCTCAAAGGCCAGGGTCACCGTAGCAGAGGCGCCGTAGGGGATTTGCTGCAGGGCTCGAGCCGCTTCCGGGTGGAGGGGCTCCAGCAGCCGGCCGCTCACCCCCGCCGGGGTGGCCAGCACCACTGCATCCGCGCAAAGGGCGCCCTCGGAGGTATGCACCCACCATTCCCGCCGGCGCTCGAGCCCCCTCACCTCTACCCCAAGCCGGAGCTCCACCCCCTCCAACCGGGCCCCCAAGGCCTCCACCATTGCCCCAAGCCCCTCCCTCAAGGAGGCAAAGAGCTGACCTCCCTCGCGGGTGCCTCGCTCCCTACGCTGGCGCATGGCCCCCCGGATCAGGCTGCCGTGGGCCTCCTCCAGGGCTTTGAGCTGGGGAAAGGCAGCCAGGGTGGAAAGCTCTCCCGGGTCTCCTCCGTAGATACCCCCAGAAAGCGGGGCCGCCAAACGCGCCCAAACCTGCGGCCCTAGGCGGCGCCGGATAAAGGCGCCAAAAGCCTCATCGCCAGGGGGGCCTTTGGGCAGAAACAGGTCAAGGGCAGCTCGAGCCTTGCCCAAAGGGCTCAGAAGGGGGCTTCTGGCCAGGGCCCAAAGGTCGGCCGGCACCACCATCTGCAAGCCCGCCGGGATCGGCAGTGCCCGCCGCCCGTCGTGAATCAAGGCCGAGGGGCGGGCCGGGAGGGTGCCCACTATTTCGGCCTCCAGGCCCAGCCCGCGCATCAGTTCCAAGGCCCAAGGCTTGTAGCGCACCACCGCGTCGGGGCCGCCTTCAACCACAAAGCCGTCCTCCCGCAGGGTAGCGACCTTGCCCCCCAAGCGCAGGGCGGCCTCGAGCAGGGTAATCCGAAGCCCTGGGGCAGCCCGACGCGCGTAGTAGGCTG
>NZ_QWKZ01000137.1 GCF_003574085.1 Meiothermus luteus
TTCACGCCCCGTCCCCGGCACAGCGCCACCATCCGCCAAAGGGCCTCGGCCAGGTTGTTCTGGGCAAGGGCTTCCACCACCTCCTGGGGGTGGGCTGGGGGGGTTCCCAGCTTTTCCTGAATGGCCGCGGCTCGAGCCAGGGCTCCCAGGGCCCGCGGTATCTGGCTTTGGCCCTTGCCCTCAGCGGCCTTGATGGCTTCCCAGCGGGCCGCGACCGCTTCGGGGGTTTCGGCCTGGGCGTCCCCAAAGACGTGGGGGTGGCGGCGGATGAGCTTGTCCACGATGCGCGCCTCCACCTGGGGGTAGTCAAAGGTGCCGGCCTCCTCAGCGATAACCGCGTGAAAGGCCACCTGCAGCAGCACATCCCCCAGCTCCTCGGCGATGGCCTGAGGGTCGCCCTCCCCAATGGCGTCCACCGCCTCGGCGGCCTCCTCGAGCAGATAAGGGCGTAGGCTCTGGTGGGTCTGAGCCCTGTCCCAAGGGCAGCCCTCCGGCCCACGAAGGCGCCGCATTACTGCCAGCAAGCGTTCCATGCCCCTAGCCTACTAAAAGCCCTAAGAACCTGCCGCTCGTCTTTTGAATAGGTCCAGCAGCAAGAGGCCGCCCCCCAGCGAACTGCCCACCAGAATTAGGCTCAGGGGGTCTAGGGGGGCGGTCTCCCCTATGGCCAGGCCCTGGGGGCTCGGGTAGGGCAGGCCGGTGGTGCGGGTGAGCAAGAAGAGCAGGGTGAGAAGCCCTGCCAGCCCTACGCCGGTGGCGTATAGGCCGGGCTCCATGCTTTTGGGCAGCTCGAGCAGCCGGGCCAGCAGCAAGAATCCCCCGTACATAAGCTGAAGCCCCAGCAGGAGCATGAACAGCACCGCGTACCAGAAGCCTGCCCCCTGGAGGCCGAGGGGGGTGTCGTTGCCGAACAGCTCGCCGCATAGCCCACCGCCTAGGGGGGTTTGGCCGAAACCCAACATCTGCAAAAAGAAGGGGGCCATCAGCAGGACAGCGGCCCAGCGGGCCTGCGGCTTAGAGAAGGTGGGCTGCCCTTCGCTCACATCCCCCATATTCCGGGGTAGGAGGGGTGGGTGCAATGTGATTGAGGGGACATTTGACCCGTTGCTTCCCTCTACCTTGGGAAGGGAGGCGGCCTTTGGCCGAAGGGAGAGGTAAAATGCCCAAAAAGACCCTTTGGATTGCCCTTTTGGTGCTCCTTCCGCTGGTGCTGGCCGGTGGGCTCTACTTCCTTACCCAGGAGACCTACCAGCCCTACGGCACCCGGCTGCTCAACCCTAGGCCGGTGGACACCCTTGACTTTACCCTGACCGCCCACGACGGGAGCCGCAAGAGCCTGCGCGATTTTGAGGGTAAGGTGGTCCTGATTTTCTTTGGCTTCGTGAACTGCCCTGATGTCTGTCCGACCACCTTGCTCGAGCTCTCCAAGGTCTACAAAGCCCTTACCCCAGCCGAACAGCAGCGGGTTCAGGTGCTGCTTATAACAGTGGACCCAGAGCGCGATACCTTGCAGAAACTGGCCAGCTACGTGACCTTCTTTGACAAGAGCTTTATCGGCCTCACCGGCAGCCCTGAGGAAATCGCAGCGGTGGCCAAGAAGTACGGGGTTTTCTACCAGAAATCAGGCGTAAAGTCACCCACCGAGTACAATGTGGACCACACCGCCACCGTCTTTGCCCTGGACCCCAAGGGCAGCCTGCGCCTTATTTACGGCAGCGGTAGGGCTGCCGAAACCGAGCGGGTGGTGCGGGATGTGCGCTGGCTGCTGCGGGGGTGAAGGTATTGACCAAAAGCCGGTTTTTATGGGGCTTTAGGCCCCCTTGATTAAGGGGCTAGCCCTGTATATACTGCAAGGGTTGCGTCGCCTCAGGCCAGCCCCGGCCCTGAGGCCCTGTTGGTTGCGCTCTCGGGCCCTCCCCGCGCGCGGAGATTCTTGAGAATCCAAGGGGCGATCTGGAGGCCAGCGGCCTCCTCGCTTCACGGGGACCCCGCACCGAGCGCAGCAACCGCGACCTCTGTGTGGGGTTTTTTAGTTCAGAAGAAAGGATGTGATTGCCCTGCCGACCATCAACCAACTCCTCCGAAAAGGCCGTACTCCGGTCGTCAAGAAGAGCAAGGTGCCTGCGCTCAAAGGGAGCCCTTTCCGGAAGGGGGTTTGCACCGTGGTGCGCACGGTGACCCCTAAGAAGCCTAACTCGGCGCTCCGAAAGGTGGCCAAGGTGCGCCTTACCTCCGGCTACGAGGTTACCGCTTATATCCCGGGCGAGGGTCACAACCTCCAGGAACACTCCGTAGTGCTCATCCGGGGAGGGCGTGTGAAGGACCTGCCGGGCGTGCGCTACCACATCGTGCGCGGCATCTACGATACCCAAGGGGTCAAGGACCGTAAGAAGAGCCGCTCCAAATACGGCACCAAGCGGCCCAAGGCCGATGCCAAAGGCGCTGCTGCCAAAGGCAAGAAGTAGGTGAGGTATGTCGCGTAGGAGAAGAGCCGAAGTACGCCAGCTCGAGCCCGACCATCTTTACGGGGATGTCTTGGTCACTGCGCTCATCAACCGAATGATGCGCGACGGCAAGAAGAACCTGGCGGCCAAAATCTTCCGGGATGCCTGCCAGATCATCCAGGACAAAAGCGGCCAGGAGCCCCTAAAGGTTTTCAAGGCGGCCCTGGAGAACGTGCGGCCTCGGGTAGAGGTGCGCAGCCGTCGGGTGGGTGGGGCCAACTACCAGGTGCCCGTAGAGGTTCCTCCCCGCCGTCAGCAGTCGCTGGCCATCCGTTGGATTGTGACCGCCTTCAACAACCGCAGCGAGCGAGAGGCGGCCCAACGGCTGGCTGCCGAACTTATGGAGGCTGCTGAGGGCAAGGGGGGCGCGGTGAAGAAAAAAGAAGACGTGGAGCGGATGGCTGAGGCCAACCGGGCCTACGCCCATTATCGGTGGTAGCTATGTCCGTCAAGACAGGTTTTGACCTAAAGCTCTTCCGCAACATCGGCATCGCGGCCCACATTGATGCCGGGAAGACCACCACCACCGAGCGCATCCTCTACTACACCGGGCGCATTCACAAGATCGGTGAGGTCCACGAGGGTGCGGCCACGATGGACTGGATGGAGCAGGAACGGGAACGGGGCATTACCATCACCGCGGCGGTGACCACCGCCAACTGGAAGCACACCAAGACCGGAGTGGAGCACCGCATCAACATCATTGATACCCCGGGCCACGTGGACTTCACCATTGAGGTGGAGCGCTCCATGCGGGTTTTGGATGGGGCCATCGCGGTTTTCGATGCCTCGCAGGGGGTGGAGCCTCAGTCCGAGACGGTCTGGCGCCAGGCCGACAAGTACCGGGTGCCCCGCATCGCCTACGCCAACAAGATGGACAAGACCGGGGCCGATTTGTGGTTGGTGGTCAACTCCATGAAGGAGCGGTTGGGGGCTAAGCCGGTGGTGATGCAGCTTCCCATTGGCCGCGAGGACACCTTCCGGGGCATCGTGGATGTGCTGCGCCAGAAGGCCTACACCTATGGCAACGACCTGGGTACCGACATCCGGGAGGTGGAAATTCCAGACGAGCTGAAGGAGCAGGCTGCGGAGTACTACGAGAAGCTGGTGGAGGTGGCCGCCGACTATGACGAGAACATCATGATGAAGTTCCTGGAGGGTGAGAAGCCCACCGAGGAGGAGCTGGTTCGGGCCATCCGCAAGGGCACCATTGCCATGGAAATATTCCCGGTCTTCCTGGGGTCGGCGCTCAAGAACAAGGGCGTACAGCTCCTTTTGGACGGGGTGGTGGACTACTTGCCCTCGCCATTGGACATCCCTCCCATTCGTGGCACCAATGATGCCGGTGAGGTGGTGGAGCGTCCTGCCGACCCCAGCGGCCCTCTAGCGGCCTTGGCCTTCAAAATCATGGCCGACCCCTATGTGGGCCGGCTGACCTTCATCCGCGTCTACTCGGGCACCTTGCGCTCCGGTTCTTACGTGCAAAACACCACCAAAGGTAAGAAGGAGCGGGTGGCTCGCTTGCTCCAGATGCACGCCAACCACCGTGAAGAGGTGGAAGAACTCCGCGCGGGTGAACTGGGGGCGGTAGTGGGGCTCAAGGAAACCATCACCGGCGATACCCTGGTGGGGGAGGGCGATGAGCCCATCGTGCTGGAGTCTATAGAAGTGCCCGAACCGGTGATTGACCTGGCCATTGAGCCCAAGACCAAAGCGGACCAGGACAAGCTGGGCATTGCGTTGGCCCGGCTGGGCGAGGAGGACCCCACCTTCCGCGTCTCCACCGACCCTGAGACCGGTCAGACCATCATCTCCGGCATGGGCGAGTTGCACCTGGAGATCATCGTGGACCGGCTTAAGCGGGAGTTCAAGGTGGACGCCAATGTGGGCAAGCCCCAGGTGGCCTACCGGGAGACCATCTCCCGCCCGGTGGACGTGGAGGGCAAGTTTGTGCGCCAATCCGGTGGGCGCGGCCAGTACGGTCATGTCAAGATCAAGGCCGAGCCCCTGGGCCGGGGTGCGGGCTTTGAGTTCGTCAACGCCATCGTGGGGGGGGTCATTCCCAAGGAATATATCCCTGCAGTGCAAAAGGGTATTGAGGAGGCCATGCAGTCCGGTCCCTTGACCGGCTTCCCCATTGTGGACCTCAAGGTGACCCTCTACGATGGGAGCTACCACGAGGTGGACTCCTCCGAGA
Source organism: Meiothermus luteus (assembly GCF_003574085.1). Classification (GTDB taxonomy): domain Bacteria; phylum Deinococcota; class Deinococci; order Deinococcales; family Thermaceae; genus Meiothermus; species Meiothermus luteus. The sequence continues at coordinate 4,702 of NZ_QWKZ01000137.1, forward strand.
TGGCCTTCAAAATTGCTGCTTCTATGGCCATTAAGGAGGCCATGGAGAAGGGGGGTGCGGTCATCCTCGAGCCCATCATGCGGGTAGAGGTCATCACCCCTGAGGAGTTCCTGGGCTCCATCATCGGGGACCTGAACAGCCGGCGCGGCCAGATTCAGGGCATGGAGGAGCGGGGTAATGCCCGGTTGGTGCGGGCCTTTGTTCCCCTGGCGGAGATGTTCGGCTACGCCAACGACATGCGCTCCATGACCCAGGGTCGGGCCCAGTTCTCCATGTTCTTTGACCACTACGAGCAGGTTCCGCAAAACATCGCGCAGAAGCTGATAAAAGGGCAGTAAACCGCTGGGGTCGCGGGCCTTGAGCAGGGCCTGCGGCCCAAATCTTGAAGAGAGGAGAGAGTCATGGCCAAGGGCGTGTTTGAGCGTACGAAGCCACACGTGAACGTAGGGACGATTGGGCACGTGGATCACGGGAAGACGACGTTGACGGCGGCGATCACGTATGTAGCGGCGGCGGCGAATCCG
>NZ_QWKZ01000138.1 GCF_003574085.1 Meiothermus luteus
GGTGCCGCACCTCACCCCCCAGGTTGAGCAGCACCTCCCTCGCCCCCGCCCCCACCGCGGCCTGGGCGGCTTTATCGGCAATCAGGCCCTTGGCCAGGGCGTTGAAGGTGAGGGGCAGGGGGGTGAGTTTCCGGGCCACGCGGCCCTCCCGCTGCCACAAAGGCCCTTGCAAGGCCCGGCGCAGGGCCTCGAGCTCGGCCTCAGAAGGTGCCGGTTTTTCCCGGTAAAGTCTCTGCAAGGCCAGGGCCCCAGGGTTGAAGGCCCCGTAGGTATGGGCCATCCAGCCCTCAGCTTCCTCCAGAAGCTCGGCGAGCTCGGGGGAGAGGCGCTCCACCTGGCCCCTTTGCCAGCGGGACAGCTCTGAGTCGGGCAAAAAGCTGCTGTAGATGCGCTCCAAGCGCTCAATCTCAGCTAGGGCCGCGGCCTCGGCCTTGTGGGCATCTTGTGGGCGTTCGGCCCAGAACTGGAGGGTAAGGGTGGTACCCAGAACCCCTTCGTAGTGGGCTTGGTGGCGGTGTGGGCGAGGTCTGAATAGGGCCAGTGGCATAAAAGCTTCCCCTTACCAGGGGACATTATTCCCCATCGGCATAACCAGGCAATAACGCCAAAAAGGGGCTACAGGCTCAGCCCGATCTCAAAGGTGGCCGCGTAGCCCGATCCTTCGGGAACCAGGTTCAAAAGGAGCTGGCTGCCCCCGCTGCGGTAGATGCTGTCCTGGATGTTGCGGATGCGGTTGCCCGGCTTGGCGTAGGGCGGGTTGGCCAGGATGCGGTCGCTCAGGGCATCGTCAAAGAAGAGCTGGGAGGTGAAGTCGCGGTTCTGGTAGCGGATTTTGAAGTGGATGTGCACGGTGCGGCCCGGGTACCAGCCGGGGTAGATGGTGGTGAACTGGGCCACCCCCTGGGCATCGGTCACCTGGTAGCCGCGCAGCCACTTCTGTCCCCGGGTGTCCCCGTAGCGGTCCCGCACCCCCGAGTACATCCCCTGGGCGTCGCACTGCCAGATGTCCACCATGGCCCCCGGCAAGGGTAGGCAGCCCGCGGCGGAAACCCGGGTGACCACGAAGCGCAACCTTAGAGGTACACCCGGCTTGACCACCCCGGTAGTGGGGTCGGAGCGAATATCGGAGCGATTGAGTTGAACATCCACAAAGTAGGGCCCCTCGGTCAGGGCCGGGCGCACCACGCAGGCCGGGAAGGCGCTCGAGCCGCCCTGGGCAGCGGACCTAGGCCCTCCCAAAAGCCCGCTCATCCCTCCCAGCACCGCCAGCACCTCGCGCCGGCTCAGAATCCTGCCGATGGGTTTATCGTCGTTGTCCATGGCTGACCTCCTCCAAATACCCAGCCCTCAGCCCCCCAGGTTCTTCTTCAGGGTCTCGTACTCGGCCTGGCTAATCTCACCCCTAGCATAGCGCTCCCGCACAATTTCCAGGGCCCGGTCTGGAGCTTTGGAGGGGGAGCTACGCAAAAGCCGCAGGATCAGCACCCCCACTAAAACCAGAAGGGCCAGCAACAACAACAACCAAAGCAAATCGTCTGCCCACCCCAAGCCGGGGTAGCCAAAACCGTCCCAGTGTCCGCGATGACCTACCAACATAAAGCTCCTCAAAAGGCGGGGCGTGTGGGCAGCCACACGCCCGGAAAAAATGCAGGCCTAGCGCCACCCACCCCTAGGGCCACGGCCATCGCGCCCTAAGGGGCCAACGCGCAGCTGCACCGGCTGGTTCACGAAGGCTCGGGCCACCGCCTGGCTGGTGGCCTTGAGGCTATTGGCCTGTTCAGCGGTCAGGCGCCCAGCCTGCACAGCCTGGTCAATGGCCTGGTTGCGGGCCGTTACCAGGGCGGCCTCGAGCCCCGCCGGGGTCTTTCCCAGCTCGGTGGCGAGCTGACCCAGGGTCTTGGTACCGCCCGAAAGCACCGCCAGCTCGGCTGGGGTTACGCCCAGGAACTGGGCCGCAGCCAGGTACAGGCTGCCCACGCTGTACCCGCGGAACACCATGCGCTGGGTGGACTGGGCCGGCGCGGGCTGCTGCGGGGCCGGGGTCTGCTGGGCAAAGGCGCCCGCTAGGGCCAGGGTGGAAACCAGTAGAGCTGTCCTTAGGGTTTTTTTCATCGCTGACCTCCTTGGAAAGGCCCTTTGGCCTTTCCGAAAAGGAGTCTGGCCCCAGGCGGTTACGCCGCGGTTACAACCGGCTGAGAGGAGCCTCTCATAACCCCGCCGTAACCCTACGGGTGCAGACTAGAAGCATGCGGATTCTGTTGGTGGAGGACGAGCCCAACATCGCCCGACCGGTCGTGCGGGCCCTCCTTGCCCAAGGGCACCAGGTGCACCACGCCTCCGACCTCACGAGCGCCCGCGCTCTTTTAGCGGAGGCAGAACCCGACCTGCTCATCCTGGACGTGCGCCTGCCGGAGTCGGAGGACGGGGGGTTCATCCTGGCCCAGGAGGTCAGGGAGGCTGGGTACAAAGGGCCCATCCTCTTCATGACCGCCCGCGACGCCCTGGCCGACCGGGTAAAAGGGCTGGACGAGGGGGGGGACGACTATGTGGTCAAGCCCTTTGACCTACCGGAACTCCTGGCCCGGGTTCGGGCGCTGCTGCGCCGGGTGAGCGAGGTAAAGCAAAACCGGCTGCGCTACGGGCCCCTCGAGCTTGATCTAGCCAGCCGCAGCGTGCGCTGGGAGGGCCGAGCGGTGGAGCTGAGCAGCCGCGAGTACGCCCTTCTAGAACGCTTGGCCATGTACCCGGGCCGGGTGTACAGCCCAGAAGAGCTCCTAGACCTAATCTGGGGCGAGGGGGCCTCAGACCCAGGGGTGGTCAAGGTCTGCGTGCACCACCTGCGCAGCAAGTTGGACAGCCGGGTGGTACGCACGGTTCCCGGAGGTTATAGGCTGGGGGTGGAGCCGTGAGCCTGCGCCTGCGGCTGGCCCTCTTTATTGCCGTGGCCATCGCTCTGGCCCTCTTGGTGCAGGGTTTTTTGGGTTACGCCAGCTTTGAGCGGTTGCAGCTTGGGAACCTCGAGCGCGAGCTGGACGCCTACCTTCGGCGGGTGGCCGCCCAGGCCGAGATGCGGCGGGGCCCTGAGGACCGCTTTGATCAGGCCGAGGCCGGAGGCCGCTACCCCTACCTGCTGGGAAGGCCCTTGCGCAGGCTTCTCAACCCAGCCCCCGCCGGGGGCATAGCCCACGCCCGGCTGGTCCAGGACGGGCGGGTGGTGCGGGAGTGGGGCCGGTTCCCCGAGGCCGTCCCCCTGAGCGACAGCCCCCAGGCCCGCCTAGAGCAGAACTGGCTCTACAAGAGCCTGTACCTGCAAAGCGGGGTCTATATCCAAGGGGCCTTGGAGGCCAGCCAGGTGCAAAGCAGCCTGGCCGGCTACCGGCAGACGGTGGTCTTCACCGCGCTGGTGGTCTCCTTGCTGGGGGCCCTGGCCGCCTGGCTCCTAAGCGGCCCGGCCCTTCGCCCCCTGCGCCACCTGCTTAAGGCCACCCGGCGCATCGCCGACTCGGGCGACCTGAGCCTGCGGGTGCCCCCGGAAGGAAGCGGAGAGCTCGGCCACCTGAGCCAGACCTTCAACCAGATGCTGGAAAGGCTCTCGGCCTTCCGGCAGCGGGAGGTGGAGTTTACCCGGCACGCTGCCCATGAGCTGCGTACCCCCCTCACCGCCATCCGCCTACAGCTAGACGCGCACCAGCAGGGCCTCTCCACCCCCGAGGAAACCCTAAGCGTCGTGAGGGAAGAGGTGGAGCGAATGACCTACCTAAGCGAGTCGCTTCTGACCCTAGCCCGGGAAGGGCGAGGGCAGAAGGTGGGGCTAGACCTGGCCCGGCTGGCCCAGGAGGTGGCAGAGCGGTGGGGCGTGCCCTACCGAGGGCCAAAGACCCTGGGGCTTACCGGCGATCCCATCCTGATTGAGCAGGCCCTGGAGAACCTCCTCAGCAACGCCAGGAAATACGCCCCTGGGGCCCCCGTGGGGGTGGAGGTGGAGGCCCACCCCCCCCGCGCGGTACTCAGGGTCTGGGACGAGGGCCCCGGAATGCCTCAGGAGGTGCTGGAGCGGGCCACCGAGCCCTTCTACCGGGCGCCAGGGGTGCGGGTCCCGGGCCACGGGCTAGGCCTCTCGGTGGTGGCCCGGGTGGCCGAGGCCCACGAGGGGAGGCTTGTCCTCCTGCCCAACCAGCCCCAAGGCCTGCGGGCCGAGCTCTGGCTTAGAGGGCTTTGGCCGGAGTAAAGGGCAAGCAAAGCTCAAAGAGGGCGCCACCCTCAGGGTGGTTGCGGGCCCCCACCCACCCCCCGTGCAGCTCCACCAGGGCCTTGACAATGGCCAGACCCAGCCCGCTCCCACCGGTAGAGCGGGAGCGGGAGGCCTCGGCCCGGTAGAAGCGGTCAAAAACCCGCCCCAGGGCCTCCTCGGGGATTCCCGGGCCGCTGTCCCGAATCCGCAACACGGCATGGGCGGCTTGAGCCGCCACCTCCAGCACAATCCGCCCCCCCGCCGGGGTGTGGGCCAGGGCGTTGGTCATAAGGTTGGTCACCACCTGGGCCAGCCGGTCGGCATCGGCCTGAACCAGGATGGGCTGGGCCGGCAGGCGGAGCTCCAGCTCAATCCGCTTGGCCTCCAAAGCGGCCTGGAAGGTGTGGGCCAGGCGGCGGACGTGCTCGGCCAGGTCCAGCTCGCGCAGCACCAGGTTCAGCCGCCCCGCATCGGCCAGGGAAAGGGTGCGCAGGTCCTCCACCAGCCGCGAGAGCAACTGGGTCTGGTGGTGGAGCCGGTCCACTTCGGCCATCTCGAGGGGCATCACGCCGTCTTGGATGGCCTCCAGTCGGCCCTGCATCACCGTAAGGGGGGTCCGCAGTTCGTGCGCGATGTCGGCAATCATGGCCTTCCGCTCGGCCTCGAGCCGCTCCAGCGAGGCGGCCATGTGGTTGAAGTTTCGGGCCAGCCGGGCCACCTCGTCCTCCCCTCTGGGAACCGGGGCCCGGGCCGAGAGGTCGCCCTGGGCCAGCCGGCCCGCGGCCTCCGAGATGGCCTCAATGGGCTGGGCCATCCGGCGGGCGAAGACCAGGGCCACCAACACCCCAAGCAGCGTGGCCACCAGGCTGGCGATCAGCAGGTTCTGCTGCAAACGGGCCTCCAGGCTGGGCCTGCGGGGACGGGGCGGGGCCTGAAGG
>NZ_QWKZ01000139.1 GCF_003574085.1 Meiothermus luteus
CCCTGGTACGGGCCATTGAGGCCCATGGGGGGCGGGTACACCTGAAAAGCCCGGTGAGGGCGGTGTTGCTCGAGGGGACCAGGGTTGTGGGGCTGCGGCTGGGGGACGGCCAGGGGGTTACCGCCCGGGCGGTGCTGTCCGGGACCCACATTCAGAAAACCCTCGAGCTGCTGCCCTCTGAGCGGGTGCCGGAGGAGGCTCGGGGCGTGCGGGTGGGCAACGGCTTTGGCATGGTGCTGCGGCTGGGCCTTTCCCAGAAACTACGCTACCGGGCCTGCCCGGAGGACCAGGCCAGGGTCGGGCTGGGCCTCCTGATCACGGGTGAGCGGCAGCTAGACCGGGCCTACGGCGAGTACTTGGCCGGGGAGCCCGCCCGCGATCCTCCCCTGGTGGCGATGAGCTTCAGCGCGGTGGATGAAACCCTGGTCCCTCCGGGGGGGGAGGTGCTCTGGCTTTGGGCCCAGTACTACCCCTACCGGCTGGCCCGGGGGAGCTGGGAGGAGCGGGCGGAGGAGGCCCGGGAGGCCATCCTGCAGAGCTTTGAGCGCTATGACCCCGAGGTGCGGCAGAAGATTGTGGCCGAGCTGGTGCAGACCCCGCTTTGGCTCGAGCGGGAGTTTGCCATGCCCAGCGCCAACGTGATGCACTTGGAGATGGGTCCCGACCAGATGTTTATGCTTCGCCCATGGTTGGGGGCCCACGGCTACCGCTTCCCGGGGATTAGGGGGCTCTACCTCACCGGGGCCAGTACCCACCCGGGCGGGGGCATCATGGGGGCCAGCGGGCGGAACGCGGCCCGAGTGCTTTTGGCCGACCTGAGCCGAGGGCGGCTTTAGCCGCCTCGGGGCGGGGGCCGGCCCGCTGTGCGCTTGGTCAAAGCTCACAACCGGCTTTGGCCTGGCCCGGTACTGTGAGGGGGCGGGGGTAAGGCGCATTGGAGGAAGCCGGGGATAGATCCGCTCAGAAAGCCCGTTCTGGGCCGCAAGGAACTGCCCAGAGCCCTGGGCTTCTGGCTGCTTTGGGAGAGGCGGTCCGCTGCCTTTCCCTCTCAGAGCATGAGGAGGCCCTGCGGGCCGCCTTGGGGGCGCTGGCGCGGGGCCTGGGGGTGCCCTGGGCCTACGCTCGAGGACTGGCCCTCCCCGGGCCGGTCTGGGCCTCCCTGGAGGGGGAGGGGTTTCCCCTAGAGGCCCTAGACGGCCTGGTAGGGGGGCTTTCCTCGCCCCTGGTGCTGGAGCGGGCCCCGGGTGGGCTGGGGGGCCTGCTGGCCCTGCCCTTGGCCGGAGGGGGGGTGTTGGCCTTCGCGGACCGGCGGCCCCGCCGCTGGAGCCCGGAGGAGCAAGGCTACTTGCGGGTGGCAGGGGCGCTGCTTTGGGGTTTCAAGGAAGGTTGGAGGGCGGAGGAGCTCTGGCGGCACCTCGAGCTCCTCTTCAAGCTGGGCTGGGGGCTTTCGGCGGAGCTGGATGGGCCTGGGGTTTTCCGCTACTGCGTGGAGGCCATCGCCGAGACCTTCGGCTACAACCTGGTCTCCATCTACCTAAAGGAGGGGGACGAGCTGGTCCTGCAGCACCAGGTGGGCTACGCCGAGTGGCTCGAGCGGGTGCCGATTGGCAGCGGGGTGATGGCTCGTTGCGTGCGCTCAGGGAAGCCGATGCTGGTGGAAGACGCCGCTCAGGACCCGGATTTCATCTACCCTATGCCGGGAATTCTCTCCGAGGTGGCGGTCCCCCTCAGGGTGGACGGAAAGACCATCGGGGTGCTCAACGTGGAGAGCACCGCCCGCAGACTGGGCCCTGCCGATCTAGAGCTGCTCAAGCTGGTGGGCCGGGCGGTGGGCCTGTTCTTGGAGCGGGACCTGGCGGTGCGCCGCCTGGTTTCCAGCCAGGCCGAAAACGCCCGGCTGCTCCAAAAGACCCAGGCCCAGGCCCGCCGCCTGGGGCTCTTGTACGCCCTCTCGCGCGGGCTGCTTTCGGTGCAGAGCTCGGAGGAGGCCACCCGGCTTTTCGTGGAGGAGCTGCACAGCAGCTTTGGCTATGGGCTGGTGGCGGTCTACTACCTGGAGGGCAAGGTCCTGGTGGCCCGGCACCACCGGGGCTACTACCTGAACTATGCCCGCATCCCACTGGGCCAGGGGGTGACCAGCCGCTGCTACCTCTCGGGCCATTCCATCCTGCTTCAAAACCCCACCCAGGACCCCGATTTCCTGGTGGTGAACGAGCGGGTCTGCTCGGCCCTGTTCGTGCCCATCCGGGTAAGGGGAGAGGTGGTGGGTACGGTGAACGTGGAGGAGGACAAGCGCCTTTTAGATGGGGCTGACCTGGAGCTGGTGGAGGCGGCCACGGCCCTGCTCCAGGCCACCCTTGAACGCCTCCAGACTTTAAACTCCCTGGCCCAAAGCGAGCAGCGCTTCCGCACGCTGGTTGAGCACCTGCCCCTGGGGGTCCTGCTCTTTGACCCCGGCACACTGGAGATACGCTACGCCAACCCCAAGATGCACGAGCTTCTGGGAGTAAAAGAGCTTCGGGGAGTTTCCATGGCCCAGCTTTGGACCGGGGACAACACCCACCACGTCCTGGCCCGGGTGGAGCGGCTGCGCCGGGGAGAGCCGGGGCTTCCTTGGATGGAGCAGCCCCTGCACAAGGCCGATGGGGGCCTTTTGGAGGCCGAGACCACCGGCCTTGCCCTGCCCCAGGAGGGGCTGATCCTGAGCATCGTGCGGGACATCTCCGAGCGGAAGGCGGCCGAGCGGCGCATGGAGTTTCTGGCCTTTCACGACCCGCTCACCGGTCTGCTCAACCGCGCGGGCCTGGTGCGCCAGGCTGGGGCCCTGCTGCGGCCTGGGGGCTCGGCCACCCTTTTGTACATAGACCTGAACGAGACCAAGATGGTCAACGACGCCTACGGCCACCCGGCCGGCGATGAGCTTATCCGCCAGGTGGCCGAGAGGCTGCGGGGGCTGCCGGTGGCCGCGCTGGTGGCCCGGGTAGGGGGGGACGAGTTCGTCTTGTTGCTGGAGGGCCAGCCGCCCCCCGAGGAGCTGGGCCGGATGCTCCGGGTGGCCCTGGAGGCCCCCTTCTGGGTGGCCGACCGGGAGCTGCACATCACCCTGAGCGTGGGGGCGGCCTGCTACCCCGAGCACGGCAAAGACCTCTCCGAGCTGATGCGGACTGCGGATGTGGCCATGTACCAGGCCAAGCGCGGCGGCCGGCTTTGGCTAGGGTACACCCCCGAGCTGGACCAGGGCCTCAGGTCGCGGCTGGAGGCCCTGCAGAGGCTGCGGGGGGCCCTGAAGAAGAAGCAGATCCAGCCCTACTTCCAGCCCATCGTGGAGCTGAGGAGCGGTGTCCGCTGGGGCCTGGAGGCGCTGGCCCGCTGGGTGGGGGAGGGGCTGCCGCCAGACCTTTTCATTCCGCTGGCCGAGGAGGCCGGGCTGGTTCACCAGATTGACCGGCTGGTCCTGTGCCAGGCCCTCCGCCTCACCGCTTCGCGGGAGGAGCGGTTGACCCTAAACCTCTCACCCCGCAGCCTGCTGGACGAAAACCTGCTCCGCTGGCTGGAGCGGGTGCTGGGCCAGTGGGGGTTCCCTGCGCATCGGCTGTGGCTCGAGGTCACCGAAAGCGTACTTATGGACAACCCCGTACAGGTGCGGGCGCGGCTTGGAGCCCTCAAGGAGATGGGCCTAAATATCGCCCTGGACGACTTCGGCAGCGGCTACTCCTCGCTGTCCTACCTGAGCGAGCTGCCCATTGACCTCATCAAGATTGACCGCCGCTTCACCGCGGGCATCGGGAAGAGCCAAAGGAGCGAGGCGATTTTGCGCAGCGTGGTGGCCCTGGCCCAGAACCTGGGGCTGCTTTGCCTGGCCGAGGGGGTGGAGCGTCCAGAGCAGAGGGCCTGGCTCCAGGAGGTGGGCTGTGCCTTGGGCCAGGGGTACTTGTTCGGGCCGCCCCAGGCCTTGGAATAGGGCTTCAGCCTTTCAAAAGCTGAGCACGGCCTTGATAACCGCCTCCACCTGGGCCTCCTCCAAGAAGGGGTGCATGGGTAGGCTCAGCACCTCGCGGGCCGCGGCCTCGGCAACGGGAAGCCTCCCCTCCTGGGCCAGGTGCCGGTAGGCCGGCTGCAGGTGGGCCGGGAGGGGGTAGTGCACGCTGCTGCCGATGCCCTGGGCCTGCAGGTGGGCTGCCAACCGGTCGCGCTCAGGATGCCGCACGGTATACTGGTGGTAGATGTGGTGGGCGTAGGGCATCTCGCAGGGGGTGAGGAGGCGGTGCTTTAGGGCCTCGCTGTAGCGGCTTGCGATGGCCCGGCGGCGGGCGTTCCAGCCCTCTAGATAGGGCAGCTTGACCCGCAGGATGGCGGCCTGAAGGGCGTCGAGCCTCGAGGTATACCCCAGGGCCCGCACGTGCTGGTAGCGCACCTTGGAGCCGTGGGTGGCGAGCAGCCGGGCCTCCTCCGCCAAGGCCGGGTCGGCGGTGGCGATAAACCCCCCGTCGCCGTAGGCCCCCAGGTTCTTGCTGGGGTAGAGGCTAAACGCCCCGGCCTGACCCAGGGTGCCGGCCATCTGGGCCTGGCCTTCCCCCAGGTAGCGGGCCCCGATGGCCTGGGCGGCGTCTTCTAGGACCAACAGCCCGTGCTTTCGGGCGAACGCGAGTATCTCGCCCATGGGGGCCACCTGGCCGTAGAGGTGTACCGGCAGGATGGCCTTGGTCCGGGGGGAAAGGGCCCCTTCCAGCAGGGCGGGGTTCAGGTTGTAGGTGTGGGGCTCAATGTCCACCAGAACCGGCCGGGCCCCCACGTGCAGGATGGCCTCGAGGGTGGCGATAAAGGTGAAGGGGGTGGTGATAACCTCGTCCCCAGGCCCTACCCCCATGGCCCGCAGGGCCAGGATGAGGGCATCGGTCCCGGAGGCGCAGCTCACCACCTGGGGCACCCCTAGGTAGGCTGCCAGCTCCTCCTCCAGCGCGGCCACCTCGGGGCCGCCCACAAAGCCCCCGGAGAGGAGCACCCGCTGTATGGCCGCGTCAATCTCGCTTTTGAGCTCCTGGTATTCGCGCTTTAAGTCAAGTATCGGTACCATTCGGCGCACCTGCTCTAGGTTACCGGGTCTTGCCCGGAAGGAAAGCCTACCGGTAGACCCCCCGCCCCAGCCAGAGCCC